>NZ_JBAZKR010000022.1:0-50615 GCF_041650655.1 Zavarzinia sp. | reverse complement strand
CAACGAAACCCCGGCCGCCAGCGCGGTCAGGCTGGACGGCATCCGCGTGTTGGTGGTCGACGACGCCGACGTCAACCGGGAGATCGCGAGCCACCTGCTGAAACACCGGGGTGCCGAGATCGAGAGCTGCGCCGACGGCGTCGCCGCCCTCGAAGCACTGCGCCGGGCGCCCGATGGTTTCGACGTCGTGCTGACCGACGTGCAGATGCCCGGCATCGACGGCATCGAACTGACCCGCCGGATCCGCCGCGACCTGGGGCTGACCAACCTTCCTGTGATCGCGCTCTCGGCCGATGTCCTGGGAACCGAGCGCCAGAAGGCGCTGGACGCCGGCATGAACGACTTCATCCTGAAGCCCTTCGACCCGACCATGCTGATCGGGCGCATCCGGCGCCTCGCCGACGCCGCCCGGGGCGATGCCCCGGCCCACCGGGCCGCACCGGCGGTACCTCGGCCCGAGACCCTGCCGTGGTCGCTGGTCGAAGGGATCGACGGCATCGATGCCGTCGATGCCGGCGTCCGCCTCAACCGGGACACCCCCCTGTTCCTTTCCGTGTTGCGTCGGATCCTCGGCGAATTCGCCGACCTCGAGACGGTGACGCCCCCCGTCGACCATTTGGCGGGGCGGACGCTGGCGGCCCGGCTGCACAAGCTGCGTGGCAGTGCCGGGCTGATCGGTGCGCTGACCGTGGCGCGCCTGGCGGGCGACCTCGAGAAACGTCTCAGCGCCGATGCCGGCGCGGCCCTGATCGTCGAAGGGCTGACCACCCTGGCGCGCGCCCTGGCCGAATTGCGCCGGGCGAGCACGGCTGCCCTCTCGACCGGCGAGGGCACGCGCGCCGCCACCACGACCATCGAGGCCAGCGACCTGGACGCGCTGGCGGCCATGCTGGCGAAGCGGGATTTCGCTGCGCTCGCGGCCTTTCAGCGCCTGTCGCCGGGGCTCGAGGCGCGCCTGACGGCGCACGACTTCCATACCATGAAGGCGGCGGTCGAAGGCTTGCGCTTCGACCAGGCGCTGGCCGTCCTGGAGGGCGCGACGGCGGCCTGAGCGGTCAGTCGCGCAGGCGCCCGCGTACCAGGTTCTCGTAGGTCTCCATCAGGGTCTTGGTCACCGTGCCGACCTCGAAGTTATAGGGCCCGATCTCGCGCAGCGGGGTGACTTCGGCCGCCGTCCCGGTCAGGAAGGCCTGCTCGAACCCCTCCATCTCGGCGGGCTGGATCGCCCGTTCGACGACCTCGATGCCATGCATCCGGGCGAGGTCGATCACGGTGCGCCGGGTAATGCCGTCCAGGAAGCAGTCCGGCTTCGGCGTGTGCAGCTTGCCGTCCTTGACGAAGAAGATGTTGGCCCCGGTCGCCTCGGCGACCTGGCCGCGATAATCGAACATCAGGGCGTCGTCGTAACCTGCCGCCTCCGCCTTGTGTTTGGAGAGCGTGCAGATCATGTAGAGGCCGGCCGCCTTGGACGCCGTCGGCGCGGTATCCGGCGCCGGGCGGCGCCAGTCCGAAATGGCGAGGCGCAGCCCCTTCAGCTTGGCCTCGGGCGAGAAATAGGACGGCCACAGCCAGCAGGCGATGGCGACATGGATCTTCGAGCCCTGGGCCGCGACGCCCATCATCTCCGAGCCGCGCCAGGCCAGCGGGCGGACGTAACCGTCGACGATGCCGTTCGCCTCGACCACGGCGCGGGTCGCGTCTTCGACCTCGTCGACCGAGACCGGCAGCTCGAAGCCCAGGATATTGGCCGAATCGGCCAGGCGCTGGGAATGTTCCCGAAGCTTGAAGACCAGGCCGCCATAGACCCGTTCGCCCTCGAAGACGCAGCTCGCATAATGCAGCGCGTGGGTGAGGACATGGACCTTGGCATCGCGCCAGGGCACCAGGGCGCCGTCGTACCAGATGAAACCGTCGCGATCGTCGAAGGGTGCGCCTGCCATTTCGCGTTCCTGCCCCGTATTTTTGATCGGCCGAGCCTAGTGCCATCCCCGCCCTATTAATACGTCAACGATACTGACATAATGACGCAGCATCTTGCGGAATCGCCCGAGCGAGGCAGGATGACGAGCCGTCCCGCCCGTGGATGCTGCCAGCCAAGGACGCTGTACGCGATGAACAGCCTGCCGCCCGCCGCACGCCCCAATCCTCTGTTCCTGCGCGACGAGGAAATCCGCCAGGGGATCGAGCTTCTGTTCTTCGCCTATCGCGACTTCACCTCGGACGCCGACGCCGTCCTGGCGCGCCACGGCATGGGCCGGGCGCATCATAGGGTGATCCATTTCGTCGGCCGCCGGCCTGGCGTCACCGTGAACGAATTGCTCGGCATTCTCGGCATCACCAAGCAGAGCCTGTCGCGCGTATTGTCCCAGTTGATCGAGGAGGGCCTGGTGGCCCAGGTCCAGGGCACGCGCGACCGCCGCCAGCGCCTGCTCTCCCTGACCGAGAAAGGGGTCGAACTGGAACGCCAACTGTCCGGCCTGCAGCGCGCCCGCGTCACCCGCGCCTATCGCGAGGCCGGGGCCGAAGCGGTGGCGGGCTTCCGCAAGGTTCTGATCGGCCTGATCAACGAGACCGACCGCGACTCGATCCTGGCCGCCGTCGACCGGGACTGAGCCGATGGCCGATGCCGCCAGCGCCCCGCCCGCCCATCTGCTGATCGTCGATGACGACGCCCGGCTGCGCGCCTTGCTCGCCAAATTCCTGGGCGACCAGGGTTTCCGCGTCTCGACCGCGGGCGATGCCGCCGAGGCCAGCCGGCAGATCGACATGCTGGCCTTCGACCTCGTCATCCTCGACGTGATGATGCCGGGCGAGGACGGCATCGCCCTGACCCGCCGGCTGCGTGCCGGTTCGGACGTGCCCGTGCTGCTGCTGACGGCACGGGGCGAGCCGGACGATCGCGTCGCCGGGCTCGAGGCGGGGGCCGACGACTATCTGCCCAAGCCGTTCGAGCCGCGCGAACTGGTCCTGCGCATCAAGACCATCCTGCGCCGCCGCACCGCGCCGCCGCCCGCCCGTGAAGAGGACGGGGACGTGATCCGCCTGGGCGCTTGGCGCCTCGACCTCAAGCGCGGCGAACTCCAGCGCGGTTCCGAATCCGTGCGCCTGACTTCGGGCGAACTCACCTTGATGCGCCTCCTGGCGGAACGCCCGGGCGAGCCGATCAGCCGCGAAGAGCTGGCGGTCGCGACAGGCCAGGCCCAGGAGCGCACGATCGATGTCCAGGTCACCCGGCTGCGCCGCAAGATCGAGGACGATCCCAAGGCCCCGCACCACCTGCAGACCGTGCGCGGCAAGGGTTATGTCCTATGGCTGAACTGAGCTTCGCCAATCCTTTCGACCGGCTCGGGGTGGCGATCAAGCGCCTGCTGCCGAAGAGCCTGTTCGGCCGCGCCCTGATCATCATCGTGGCGCCCGTGCTGCTGTCGCAGTCGATCCTGTCCTTCATCTTCATCGACCGGCACTGGGAACTGGTGACCCGGCGGATCTGCTATCTGGTCGCGGGCGATATCGCCTATGTCGTCGCGGAGCTGGACCTGAAGCCCGACGCGGACAATACGGCGATCTTCCGTCTGGCACGCCAGACCATGGAACTGACGGTCGACTACCGGCCCGGCGCCAGATTGCCGGCACCGGGCGAGGTCCAGTACCCGATCCTGGAACGGGTGCTGCGCACCGAACTCACCCGGGTGGTCGGTCTGCCCGTGGTGATCGACGCCATGTCGGTCCCCGACCAGGTGAACATGGCCTTCGATCTCGGCGGCGGCGTGCTCCAGGTCACGGTGCCCTTGCGGCGGATCACCACCTCGACCAACGAGCTGCTGTTTTTCTGGATGGTCGGCCTCTCGGTCCTGCTGCTCACGGTGGCGATCCTGTTCCTGCGCAATCAGGTGCGCCCGATCGTGCGCCTGACCGAGGCGGCCGAAGCCTTCGGCAAGGGCCAGCGGGCGGACGACTTCAAACCCTCCGGCGCACGCGAGGTGCGGCGGGCCGCGGCCGCCTTCATCGCCATGCGCCAGCGGATCGAGCGCCATCTCCGCCAGCGCACCGAGATGCTGGCCGGCATCAGCCACGATCTGCGCACGCCGATCACCCGCATGAAGCTCCGCCTCGCCATGATGCCCGGCGGGGACGACCAGGCCGAACTGGCCCAGGACGTCGCCGAATTGGAACGCATGATCGAGGAATTCCTGGCCTTCGCCCGCGGCCAGGAAGGCGAGCAGCCGAGCGAATTCGACATCGCGGCGCTGATCGCCGAAATCGCCGAGGACGCCAACGCGGGCCAGCGCCAGACCCCGGTCGAGATCGCGGAATCGGCCCCGCTGATCGTCACGCTCCGCCGCCAAGCGGTGAAGCGCTGCCTGGTCAACCTGGTCGACAATGCCCAGCGCCACGCACGCCATGTGATCATCACCCTGGCCGCCTCGACCCGCTGGATCGAGATCAGCGTCGAGGACGACGGCCCGGGGATTCCCGAAAAGCAGCGCGAAGACGCCTTCCGTCCCTTCGTCCGCCTGGACGAGGCGCGCAGTCCGCTCGATGGCGGCGTCGGCCTCGGCCTCGCCATCGCGCGTGACGTGGCGCGCAGCCACGGCGGCGACATCTTCCTGGAAACCAGCCGGATCGGCGGCCTGCGTGCCCGCCTGCGCCTGCCGGTATGAGCCGGTTGCTCGTCCTCGCCCTGGTTTTCGCCCTGGCGGCCATGCCGGAGGCTCGGGCGCGCGACCTCGCCCCCGAGCCGGCCGCGGAGGAACCACCGGCAGACGGGGATCAGACCGAAACCGCATCCCCCGAGGCGCAGCCGGCAGAGGCACCGGCCGAGCAGGAACAGGTGCAGGGCCCTGCCTGGCGGACCAACTGCGCGCCGACCTCGGCGATCGTCGAGGGCAAGGTCATGCCCGCCACCGCCTGCGCCGCCCGTCTCTCCGTCCCGGGGGAGGGCGGCGATGCGTCGCTGACCTTCTGGACCGAGGCGTTGGATGCGGAAGGCGTGGCGCGCCGGCCGGCCGCGGTCGCTTTCGACTTCCCGGTCCCGGACGACCGGCGGAAGGCCCTGAACGCGCGGTTCTCCGGCAATGCCGCCGTGCTCGGCGCCAGCGCCGCCTATAGCCTGTCGTTCAATGATGGCCCGCCGGAAAACGGTCGCTGCAGGCGCCTGATCATTCCGCCCCGTCCGTCGGCCCCTTCGCCCGCCGGGCCGCAGGCGCTGAGTTTCGACCGCATGGGCTGCATGATCGAAGATGCCGACGGCAACCTGCGCCGCCGCATCCTGGAACGGGGCGCCGTCCATGCCGGCGTCACCGTCGCCGGCGTCACCCTGGGCGCCGGTTTCGTCTTAGCAGCGGGCGGCGAAGACGCGGTGGCCGCCGCCACGGCGCGCCTGAACGGCACGCCGCCACCGCCGCCAGAGGCGGAGGAACCTGCGGCCCCGGCCCTCACCCCGGGCAGTGCGCGCTGACGGACAAGGTGGATCAGTAGAGGCGGCCGCCGTTCGGCACCGCGCATTCGGGCGCGATCAGCACGACCTCGCCGGCCGCGTCGGGCAGGCCCAATACCAGGACTTCGGACACGAAGGGGCCGATCCGCCGGGGCGGGAAATTGACCACGCCGAGCACCTGGCGGCCGACCAGATCCTCGGGCCGATAATGGACGGTCACTTGGGCCGACGAGCGGCGAAGCCCGATGGCAGCGCCGAAATCGACGGTCAGCTTGTAGGCGGGCTTGCGTGCTTCGGGAAAGACTTCCGCCGCCACGACGGTGCCGACCCTGATGTCGAGCTTCAGGAAATCGTCGATCGTCGCGCCACTGCTGTCGCTCATCACTCACGCCTCACGGCCGCCGAAGCGGACGGCGGTGATCCCGCCGTCCGTCCGACAGCTTACTTCTCGCCCTTGGCCTTGGCGGTCAGGGACTTCAGTTCCTCGATCGAGTCCGCGACGCGCTTCTGGATCACGTCGAAGGCTTCGGAATTGGCCTTGGAGGTCATCTCGGCCAGTTCACGCATGTTGGCCAGGGCCGCCTCGAAGGCCTTCTTCAGGACTTCCGGCGCCACCTTGGCATCACCCGAGCCCCCCGACATCATGCCGCGCAGCACGCTGGCGGCTTCCGTCATGGTCTCGCGCATGATCTCGACCTGGCGCTTGGCGACGGCCTGGAACCCCTCGAAGGCGATCTTGTTGGCCTGGGTCAGCGCCTCGATGTTCTTCCGCGACGAGGAGACGATCGAGTCGAGGTCCACGTTCGGGACCTTCAGGTCGCCCACGAACTTCTTCACGTCGAAATTGAAAAATGGAAATTCAGGCTTGTCGGAGGCCATAGCGAATCCTTTCCTCGGATGGCACCGCTGATGCGATGGGGGGGGAGGTACCGGTGATGCCTGTTTTCTTGTGCGCCGCCGCAAAGGGCTAACGGCGGCGCACAATATAACACCTACTCTTTCGATCCGCGCAGAGACTTCAGTTCGGCCAGGGTCTCTTTCATGCGCTCGTTGATGATCGAAAGCGCCTCGCCGTTCGCCTTGGAGGCGGCTTCGGCAAGATCCTTCATGTTCTGCACGGCCATGTTGACGGCCATCTTCACGATCTCGGCCGGGGCCGGGCCGCCGGCCAGTTCCTCGCCGCCCTTCTTCGCATCGCGCCGGGCCTTGATCGCGGACTGCGCCATTTCCATCGTGTTCTGGAAGATCTCGAGCTGGCGCTTGGCCATGCTGGTGTAACCGTCGGTGACCGAGCGCTGAGCCGCAATCAGGGCGTCCATGTTCTTGCGGTTGGTTTCGATCAGCTGGCCGACGTCGACCGTGGGCAGCCGGAAACTGTTCAGGATCTTGCCGACATCGAGACCGAGAAGATTGGGGGAAGCCTTTTCCTTTTCGTCGCTCATCGGCGGTTCTCCTGAAGGGTGTGCCCTGATTCGCAGGGCGCCGAAAACACTATAAACATGCCTCAAGACAGGTCGATTGCGCCGCCGCCCCGGCGCAGAAAACCGGGCAGCCGGCGCATCAGCCGGTCGCCCCGGGCGAGCTGGCGGTCGAGGGCGGCCATGGTCTTGGCCAAGTCCTCGCTCTCGTCGGCGAGAAAGGTCGGCAGGACGGCGAGAAAGACCAGAGCGGCGCCCCGGCTTCGGATGCGGCCGAGCAGGCCCGTGCCGTCCAGCCCCGCCGCCTCGACCATCCAGCGCATCGATTGGGCGAAGGCCGGGACCTGGGCCACGGCCGAGAGGGGATCGCGCCGCTGCGCCGCCGCGATCGAGCGGAGGGCGGGACGAAAGGGGGCGAGCGCCTCGAAGCGGCGCATCAGGACGTCGAACAGCCGATCGCGCGGCGGTTCGCGCAGAAGCTCGGGATCGTCGCCGGTCAGCACGGCGCGGTCGATCCGGCGGGCGAAGGCGTCGAGGATCGCCGCCTTGGAACCCAGCTTCGGATAGAGAGATGCCAGGGAAACGCCGGCCGCGGCCGCGATCTCCGCCAAGGTGACCTGCTGCCACGGGCGCTCGGCCGCGGCTGCCAGCGCAGCGTCGACCACGGCCGTCTCGATGTCGCCCTGCCCGGCTGTCTTTCGCGCCCGCGGCGCCATTCTGCCCTCACCGCCTCATTTTTTTGCAGGATGAAACGGAATGGTGCAAAGCGCCAGTGGACATTCGCCGGGGGTTCACCCGGCCAGCTCGCGCGACCGGGCGGTGGCGGCGGCAATCGCCTTATCGAACAGTGGTTGCAATCCGTCGCCGGCCATCAGGACGTTCAACGCCCGTTCCGTGGTGCCGGCCGGGCTGGTCACGTTGCGGCGCAACTGATCCGCCGGCTCGGGCGACAGGCGGGCCAGCTCGCCCGAGCCGGTCACCGTCTCGCGGGCGAGGCGCATGGCGAGATCGGGATCGAGCCCGAGGCGGGCACCCGCCTTGGCCAGAACTTCGATCAGCAGGAAGACATAGGCCGGTCCGCCGCCCGAGAGCGCGGTGACGACGTCGATCAGGTCTTCCGCCTCGACCCAGCCGGTCGCTCCGACGGCGGCGCAGAGGGTTTCCGCCAGGGCCCGCTCGGCCGGACCGGCGGCAGCGCCGGCAACCAGCACGGTCATGCCGCGACCGACCGCCGCCGGCGTATTGGGCATCGCCCGCACCACGGGAACGCCCGGACCGAAAGCGCCTTCGAACAAGGCGACGCGCTTGCCCGCCGCGATCGAGAGCACGAGGCAGCCCGGCCCGACCAGGGGGCTCAGTGCCGGCAGCACCTTGTCCATGGTCTGGGGCTTGACGGCGACGACCACCGCGCGAGGGTCGAGATCGCGCGGCACCGCGGCCAGTTCGGCAACGACGGTGACGCCGCGGGCGACGAGCGCAGGCGCCCCCGCCGGCTCGACCACCACCACCTTCGAAGGTGCGAGGCCGCGGGCCAGCCAGCCCTCCAGCATCGCGCCCCCCATCTTGCCGCAACCGACCAGCAGCAGCGGCCGTTCCAGCGCCAGCGCGGGCGCTGTCGACGCAACCGTCATTCCAAAGCCTCTCGAAAACTTCGTCTCAGGCTTCGCCGACGGTATCGATCAAGGATGCCGCCAGAGCCTCCTGCGCGCTCTTACCGCCCCAGAGAACGAATTGGAAGGCCGGGTAGAAGCGCTCGCAGGTGGAAACGGCGATATCGATCAGCTCTTCGCAGACGCCGACCGAGACATTCTCGCCGATCAGGCTGGCGTGGCGGAACAGGATGGCGCCGTCTTCCGACCAGAGGTCGAAATGGCCGAGCCAGAGCTGTTCGTTGATCAGGCCGAGCAGGGCATAGATCTCGGTCCGGCGGGCCGGCGGCACCCGCATGTCGAAGGCGAGGGTGAGCTGCAGCGCCCGTTCCGGCTCGCGCCAGGAAAAGCCGAAGTGATAGTCGCACCAGCTCCCGTTCACCGCGACCGAAAGCTCGCCGTCACCCGCGCGGTCGAAGGGCCATTCGTTGGCGGCCACGATCTGCTCGATCACGTCGATCGGATCGAGGGAGGCGGTTTCGCGCTCGACATAAAGCGTGGCCATGACCTTGACTCCTCAGGCTGGGCGAACGGACCGAAGGCGTCCGTTCGCGTGGGTGACCAGGATGCGGGAGTGACGGGATGCGACCGGCCGCCGGGGCGGGAACCGTCGCTGCAGCGAAAACCATGCCCACCGTGCCGCCGCAGAGGATCGGGAGCAGATTTCGTGGGCAATGGCTGTCGCATCCACCATGGGTAAACGGTGACAGCGCAATCGATTCGCTTCAAGGCCGGGAACTTACCATGGTGCGAAACTTTCGTGACCGAACCGGAGCCGCGGCGGTCACCGAGCGGCTTGCGGATCGGCCGCCGAATCCATATGTTCCGGCACTCGCAGCCGGGCCCCGCCCGGCCCTGCTGGGGCGTCGCCAAGTGGTAAGGCAGCGGTTTTTGGTACCGCCATTCGGAGGTTCGAATCCTCCCGCCCCAGCCAGCCGCACCCCGGCCCTTCCCCGCCTCAGACCATGCCGCCGTTGGCGCGCAGCACCTGGCCGTTGATCCAGGCGCCGTCAGGACCGGCCAGGAAGGCCACCACGGCGGCGATATCGTCGGGTGTGCCGAGCCGTTCCAGGGGGTTCATCTTGGCCAGGCGCTGGATCATTTCCTCGCTCTTGCCGGTGAGGAAGAGGTCGGTCGCGGTCGGGCCGGGGGCGACGGCGTTCACCGTGATGTTCTTGCCGCGCAGTTCCTTGGCCAGGATCGCGGTCAGGGTTTCGACCGCCGCCTTGGTCGCGGCATAGAGGCCGTAGTTTTCGAATTTCAGGCCGACCACGCTGGTCGAGAAATTGACGATGCGGCCACCGTTGCGGAGCCGCTTCGCCGCTTCGCGCAGCGTGTTGAAGGTGCCGCGCAGGTTGATGCCGATCTGGGTGTCGAACTGGGCGTCGCTCGCCTCGGCCAGAGGGGCGAGCTGCATGGTGCCGGCATTGTTGACCAGCACGTCGATCCCGCCGAATGCCGCATCGGCCCGGTCGAACAGGTTGTGCACCGCGGCCGCATCGGCGACGTCGCCCTGGACCGCGATCGCCTTGCCGCCGGCCGCGGCGATCTCTGCCGCCACTGCCTCGGCCGCGTCACGGCTGCCGGCGTAATTCACCACGACGGCGAAACCATCGGCCGCCAAGCGCCGCGCGACGGCGGCACCGATGCCGCGCGAGGCGCCGGTGACGATCGCGACCTTCTCATTGCTCGTGCTCATGTCCTTACTCCTTCACGGCGGGCCCGGCCCGCATGACGAGAAGATGGACCTTTTAGCGCCGAGGATAAGGCTTGACGATCCGAGCGAACTATTAGGTAAAAGCGAATAATATCCGGATCAGGGAATCGCCTCGGACTCGATCACCCTTGCCCCGTCGGGTGCCGCCACGACGGCACCGATCAGGGCATCGGCGATCCGGGCCGGGGTGACCGAGCGCAGCCGGCGCGGCAGGACGGGGCGCAGGAGGTCGAAGGCGAGCAGGCCCCACGCCTCGCCTGCACGCGGTGGCGGGCGACGCACGTCGATCATGGAAGGCCGCACGATGGTGAGCGACGGGTAGCCGAGGCTTTGCAGCCCCTCCTCCATCTCGCCCTTGGTTTTCAGGTAGAAGGAGGGCGAGCGGCTCGACGCCCCGACGGAGGAGACGACGGCGAGCGCGCCTGCCCCGGCCTTGCGGGCGAAGCCGGCGGTCGCCAGCACGAGATCGTGGTCGACGGCGCGAAAGGCGGCCCGGCTGCCCGCGATCTTCTGCGTGGTGCCGAGGGCGGAGATCACCGCGTCCGCCCGCCAGAGCGGATCGCCGCCGTCCAGCGCGGCGAAGTCGAGCACGGGATTGGTCAGCTTGGGGTGGGCCGGCAACGTTCGCCGCGTCGGCGCGGTCACCGCGTCGAAGCGCGGGTCGGCCAGAACCTTGTCCAGGACCGCAGTACCGACGGCACCGGTCGCGCCGAGCAGCAGCAGTTTCATCGTTCCCACCCGTCCATCAACCATGCCCGAAAGAAGGCCCGCCGAGATTGCCGGCTCGGCGGGCCAGTTCATGAGTGGATGATGTCCTAGTCGAAACGGTAGGTCGACGTGCTGTTACCGGACCATCGGCCAGCGAATGAGGGTCATCGACCTACGAGGCCAGACTAGGCGTTAAAGGTTAAGAATCACAAGCTGGGTTGCGCCGAAACGGTGGAATTGAGTGAAAATTCGACCCGCCCCCGGGCTTCCCAACGCTACATCGGAACAATTCGTGCGTTTCTGTCAGGTAGCGTTAAGTCGAGCCACCAATTCGTTGAGACGAGCCATACGCCGGTCCTCGATCCCGTGGGACTGCAACGTTTCGACCGCGAGTCGGAGATAATCGCGACACGTGCCAAGATGGCCCGCAGCACCCGCGATGGCAGCAGCCGTCACCGTCTCGTCCAGGCGGCCGGTATAGCGCGCACCGGATCGATTGATCACGAAGGTGATGGCCCTGAGCGCGCCCCCCGGGGTTTCCAGTGTGACCCAGCGCGGCACATAGGCGGCGGTCAGCATCTCGCGCCGCCAGACCAGGCGAAGCTCGGTCTCGGCCCGGTTACGGTCGATCCGGAAGGCGAGGCCGCGGCAGGCCCCGCCCCGCTCCAGCCCGAGGACCAGGCCGGGCTGTTCCGGCGTGCCCCGGCCGAGCGGCGTCCATAGGCAGAAACGGCGGTGCCAGCCGCGCAGCAGGGCGATGCGGTGCCCTTCGTGATGGATCGCCGGGCTCCACATCAGTGAGCCGTAGCCGAACAGCCAGATGTCGCCCGCGGGCGCCCCCGCCAATGCGGCCTGGAGCGAGGCTTCCCGCGCCTCGGCGCTCAGAAAGTCGAGCGTGCCCGCGGGTACGAGCTGCTGCAGCAGGACCTCGAAGCCCTCCGCCGCCAGATCCTCGCGACGCAGGCTCAAGTCCGGCCTCAGGCGGTGGTGGAGAGTTTCGCCTCGAGCGCCGCCAGCCGTTCGGCCAGGGCCTCGTTCTCGGCCCGTGCCTTGGCGGCCATGGCCTTCACGGCCTCGAACTCCTCGCGCGGGACGAGATGCATGTCGGCCACGAAGCGTTCGACCAACTGGCGGACGACGCCATCGGCTTCCTGCTTCACGCCCTGAAGGGCACCCACGGCACCCGTCGCGAGGCGTGCCAGATCGTCGAGAAAACGGTTGTCGGTCTGCATGGGCGCAGTCTGCCCCGGCGGGCGCGCGGATGCAATCGTGCCGGCGTCGCAGCTTGACATGCCGGCGGGCGGAGTTGACAAACCGCCTCGTCGCCCTCCAAGGCCGACCCCGAGCAGGAGCCCCGCCCGTGATGCTTGCCGAGATCGCCTTTCCCGCCTTCGATCCCGTCGCCCTGCAGATCGGGCCCGTCGCCATCCGCTGGTATGCGCTGGCCTATGTGGCCGGCATCGTGTTCGGCTGGCGGCTCGCCATGCGCTTGGCCAACAAGCCGAAGACGCCGGTGCTGCCGGTCGAGGTCGACGACCTCATCGTCTGGCTCACCTTCGGCATCATCCTGGGTGGCCGCATCGGCTATATCCTGTTCTACAATTTCGACAGTTACCTTCAGGAACCGCTGACGGCCCTCGAGGTCTGGAAGGGCGGCATGTCGTTCCATGGCGGGCTGCTCGGCGTGGTCACCGCGATCGTCCTCTTCGCGCGGAACCGCGGCATCCCGCTGCTCGCCCTCGGCGACGTGGTCGCCGCAGTGGTACCGATCGGCCTGTTCTTCGGCCGGATCGCCAATTTCGTGAACGGCGAGCTCTGGGGCCGCGCCACCGACGTTTCCTGGGCCATGGTCTTCCCGGGCGACAAATTCATGCTGCCCCGCCACCCGAGCCAGCTCTACGAAGCCTTCTTCGAGGGGATCGCGCTGTTCACCATCCTCATGGTGCTGAACGCGCGGGGGGTGAGGCGTTACATGGGGATGATGACCGGCGCCTTCCTGTTCTTCTATTCGAGCGCGCGGATCGGCTGCGAATTCTTCCGCGAGCCGGACGTGCAGATCGGCTATCTCGCCTTCGGCGTCACCATGGGGCAGATCCTGTCGATCCCGATGGCGGCCATCGGTGTCTGGCTGATGGCGACGGCGAAGCGCCGCCCCGCCCCCGACCGCAGCCTCCCGGCCGAGGCCGGCAAGCCGGCATGACCCCACTCGGCCGCAGCCTGGCCGAGAGGATCGCCCTCGCCGGGCCCCTGCCCGTCTCGATCGTGATGGAAGAGGCGCTGGCCCATCACGCTCACGGCTATTACATGACGCGGGAGCCCTTCGGGGCGGCCGGCGATTTCGTCACCGCACCGGAGATCAGCCAGATGTTCGGCGAGTTGGTCGGCCTCTGGCTCGCCGCGGTCTGGGATTCGATCGGCCGGCCGGCGCGGGTCGTGCTGGCCGAGCTGGGTCCGGGACGCGGCACGCTGATGGCCGATGCCTTGCGGGCGCTGGCCAAGGTGCCGGGCTTTCCGCTCGCAGGCCCTGTCCATCTGGTCGAGACCAGCGAGAGGCTGCGCGCGATCCAGGCGGCGACGGTGAAGGCGCCGGTCCGCCATCATGACAGGCTCGCCGGCCTGCCGGACGACGCCCCGCTCCTGCTGGTCGCCAACGAATTCTTCGACGCCCTGCCGATCCGCCAATTCGTCTGGACCGGGCGCGGTTTCCACGAGCGCATGGTCGGGCTCGACGATGCGGGTGCCCTGATCTTCGGCCTGGCGCCCGAACCGGCGGCCGGCCTGCCCGCCCATGTGCCGCCGACACCGGGCGACGTCCTGGAATGGTCCCCCGCGGGCGTGGCGGTGGCGTCCGAGCTGGGCGCCCGGCTGGCGGCCCAGGGTGGGGCTGCGCTGGCGATCGACTATGGCGCCGCGCACCGGGGCTTCAGCGACACCCTGCAAGCGGTCGCCCGCCATGCCTATGCCGACGTGCTGACCACGCTCGGCGAGGCGGATCTGACCGCCCATGTCAACTTCGCCCATCTCGCCGCTGCCGCGACCGCCGCAGGCGCCAGGGCCTATGGCCCGATCGGCCAGGGCGAATTGCTGGCCCGCCTCGGCATCGGGCAGCGGGCGGCCCGGCTCGCCGCCGCCAACCCGGCCGCGGCGCCGTCGATCGAGGCCGCCCTTCGCCGGTTGACCGCGGACGACCAGATGGGCAGCCTGTTCAAGGCGCTGGCGCTCTGCGCCCCCGGTGTCCCGCTTCCGCCCGCCTTCGAGGCCGCCCCATGACCCCTCCCCCCTTTCACCGCGCAATCGGCCTGGACGGCGTCCGCCACGGCTTCTTCGGGCGCCGCGGCGGGGTATCGGAAGGGATCTATTCCTCGCTCAATTGCGGCCTGGGTTCGAGCGACTCGAGGGAGGCGGTGGTCGAGAACCGGGACCGGGTGGCGGAGACCATGGGCGGCCGTCCCCTGGTCACCCTGCATCAAATCCACAGTACCCGCGTCGTCACGGTTGACGCCCCCTGGGCCCCCGGTAGCGGCGAACAGGCCGACGCCATGGTGACGGCCCGGCGCGGCGTGACCCTGGGCGTGCTCACCGCCGACTGCGCGCCGATCCTCTTCGCCGATCCGAAGGCCGGCGTCGTCGGCGCCGCCCATGCCGGCTGGAAGGGTGCCCTTTCCGGCGTGGCCGAGGCGACGGTCGCCGCCATGGTGGCGCTGGGGGCGCGGCCGGACGACATCCGCACGGCCGTCGGCCCCTGCATCGGCCAAGCCTCCTACGAGGTCGGCCCCGAATTCGAGGCCCGTTTCCTGGAGGCGGACGGCCCCGCGGCGGCGCGCTTCTTCACCCGCGCCGAACCGGCGGCCCGGCCCCATTTCGACCTCGCCGGCTATGTGGCGGACAGACTCGGCCGCCTCGGCCTCGGCTCGGTCGAGGTGCTGGGGCTGGACACGGCGGCGGGCGACGGCGATTTCTTCTCGTTCCGGCGCACCACCCTGGCGGGCCTCGCCGATTACGGCCGCGAACTGGCGACCATCGCCCTCGACTGAGGGGAGACAAGGGACATGCCCCATATCCTGATGTTCGCCGGCTTTCTGATCCTCGGCATGCTGGCAAGCTGTGTCCTTCTCTAGGCGCGACTTCGCCCTCCTGGGGCTCTCGGCGGCACTCGCCGGCTGCTCCAGCACGGGACAGAGCCGGCTCGGCCGCCTGTTCGGCCGCCGCGACCGGCCGGCGCAATCCCTCCTGCCGCCGCCCTCACAGGGCCAGGACGACACAATTCTGCCCGGCCTGCCCGTGCTGGTGCCACCGACCCAGGATCTCTCCGCCAAGGACGACGGCCGGGCCTTTCACCTGGCCGCCGCCCTGGTGAAGCAACTCGTCGCCGCCGACGTTCTGGCGACCATGCGCAACGCCGCGAGCCAGAGCTACATCCTGGCGACTCGGGTCGAGGGTGAGACCGTGGTGGCCGAACTGGCCCGGCCGGATGGCATGGCAGCCGGGAAATGGCGGGTGCCGCTGGGCCAGCCCGCCGCCACCATCGACGGTGCCGCCCTCGAAGCCCTGGCGGCGCGGATCGCGGGCGCCGTGCTGGGCGGTACCGCGCCGGCCCCCGCCCCGGAAGCGCCGCATCTCGCTGCCAATCCGACCATCGTGGTCGCCCCGGTGACCGGTGCGCCCGGCGACGGCAACAAGGCACTGCGCAGTGCGATCAGCCGCGCCCTCGCCGTCGCCGGCCTCAAGGTCGTGGACAAGCCGGCGGCGGACAGCCTGAGCGTGGCCGGCAAGGTCGCGGTGACGCCGATCGACGCAAGGCGTCAGCATGTCGTGCTGACCTGGAGCGTGAGCAACGTCAAGGGCGAGCTGATCGCCACCATCGCCCAGGAAAACGATGTCCCCGTGGGCAGTCTGGACCATAGTTGGGGCCCGATCGCGGGTGCCGCGGCGCAGGGCGGCGCCGACGGCGTGCTCCAATTGGTACAAGCCCTGCGTGGCCGCTAATCCACACATGCGGCCGTAAATGCGGTCCGTGCGTTTACAGGCTGATGACGGCTTGATAAAAAGCCCGCGCATTTCGCGGATGCGACAGGTCCCCGACCGGTTGCCCCGTCCCCCAGACGATAGCAGACAGGTGCGCGCATGAAGGTGCTGGCCGGCAACAGCAACCGACCGCTGGCGGAGGCGATCGCCGCCTATCTGAACCTCCCGCTGACCAAGGCCAGCGTGCGGCGCTTCTCGGACCAGGAAGTCTTCGTCGAGATCCAGGAGAACGTCCGCGGGCAGGACGTCTTCGTGATCCAGTCGACGTCCTATCCGACCAACGACAACCTGATGGAACTGCTGGTCTGCATCGATGCGCTGCGCCGCGCCTCGGCCAAGCGGATCACGGCCGTGATTCCCTATTTCGGCTATGCCCGGCAGGACCGGAAGCCCGGCCCGCGCACCCCGATCTCGGCCAAGCTGGTGGCCAATCTGATCACCACGGCGGGCGCCAACCGCGTCCTCACCCTCGACCTGCACGCCGGCCAGATCCAGGGCTTCTTCGACATCCCGACCGACAATCTGTTCGCCGCCCCGGTGTTCGTGCAGGACATCAAGGAACAATATCCGGCGGGCGAGCGGCTCATGGTGGTGTCGCCCGACGTCGGCGGCGTGGTGCGCGCCCGCGCCATCGCCAAGCGAATCGACGCCGATCTCGCGATCGTCGACAAGCGGCGCGAACGGGCCGGCGAATCGGAAGTCATGAACATCATCGGTGACGTCGGCGGCCGGCGCTGCATCCTGGTCGACGACATCGTCGATTCGGCCGGCACGCTCTGCAATGCCGCCGCCGCGCTGAAGGCCAAGGGCGCGGTCAGCGTCGCCGCCTATGTCAGCCACGGCGTGCTGTCGGGCGGTGCGGTCGCCCGCGTCTCGGCCTCGCAGCTCGAATCCCTGGTCATCTCGGACTCGATCTTGGCGACCGAGGCGGTGCGCCTGTGCCGTAACATCCGCCGCGTCTCGATCGCCCCTCTGATCGCCGAAGCGATGCGCCGGATCAGCGACGAGACTTCGGTCTCCAGCCTGTTCGACTGACCGCCGCCGACCCGGCGCTCCGCGCCGGGAATACCTCGCCTCAGGCCGCCTTCACCTGGCCGATGAATTCGCCGACACTGGCACGCAGGCTCTCCGCCTGCTGCCCGAGGTCGTTGGCCGCGGTCAGCACGGCACCGGAAGCCGTCCTGGTGTCGTCGGCGGCACGATTGACCTCGCCGATGCCGGCCGAGACCGTCTCGGTGCCGCGCGCCGCATGTTCGATGCTGCGGGCGATTTCCGCCGTCGCCGAAATCTGTTCCTCGATCGCAGAGGCGATCGTGGTGGTGACCTGGGCCATGGCCTGGATCGTGGTGCCGATGTCGTCGATCGCCGTCACCGTGTTGCGGGTCGCCTGTTGGATGCCCTGGATCTGGCGGGCGATCTGCTCGGTCGCCTTGGCGGTCTCGGAGGCGAGGCTCTTCACTTCCGATGCGACGACGGCGAAACCCTTGCCCGCCTCACCTGCCCGCGCCGCCTCGATGGTGGCGTTCAGGGCCAGCAAGTTGGTCTGACCGGCGATCTCCTCGATCAGTTGCGCGACCGAGCCGATCTGTTCGGCCGCCTGCTCGAGCCCGCGGACATTCACGGTCGACTGGCCGACCAGATCGACAGCCCTGGCCGACATTTCGGCCGAATGCTGGGCTTGGCGGCCGATCTCCTTGGAGGTCGCGGCCAGTTCGTCGGTCGCTGCGGCGACCGTCTGAACATTGCCCGAAGCCTGTTGCGAGGCGCTGGAGACCGCCATCACCTGGTCGGTGGTACGGCCGGAGAGATCGGACAACTGGAGGGCATTGCCCTTGAGATGGTCCGCCGCCCCGCTCAGGCCGCTGACCACCGTCCCCATGCGCCCCTCGAAACTGGCGACCGCGGCGGCGATCGCTTGGGCACGGGCGCGTTCGGCCTCGGCACGGGCGAGGTCATCGGCCATGCGGCGCTTTTCCGCCTCGGACGCACGTCGTTCGGCCTCCTCGCGCTCGGACTGGACCGCCTGCTCGCGGCGCCGGTTTTCCTCGGCTTCGGCGGTCAGGCGGTCGGTTTCGATGCCGCGTTCCCTGAACACGCTGACGGCTTCGGCGACCCGGCCGATCTCATCCTTCTGGCCGAGGCAGGGAATGGTGACGGCCCAATCTTTCTCGACGATCCGGCCCATGACCGCGACCAACCCGCCCAACGGCCGGATGAGCCCCGCCATGGCGTTCCAGATGCTGAAAGCCAGCACGGCGAGGATGCCGACGGCGACGCCGATCAACGTGTTGCGGTTGGATTCGGCGATCAGCCGCTTCTGTTCCGCTACGCCGTTCGAGATCAGTTCGTCCATCGTCTTCTGGAAATCGGCCGTCGCCGCCCGCAGATCGGCGATGCGGGGCGTGAAATCACGGCTCATGATGCGCGTCGCCTCGACATTGTCGTTGGCCAGCGCATGAGGGGCCACCTGCTTGACGGCGACACCGAAGGCGGCCTCGAAACTCTGCCGGATCTTTGCGACGCCGCCTTCCAAGCCTTCTCCGGGCAAGGCTGCCAGGATGCCCTCCAATTGGCGGCCGAAGTCGGCCGGGAGGGCGTCGAGGTCACCCTTGATCGACGCCATCGCGGCGTCTTCGGTCTCGGCGATCAGGCGATAGGTCAGCGCCGGCAGACGCTCGGTCACCAATGTGACGCGCAGCGCGTCTGCGGCCGCCCCCTCGTAGTGGTCGATGATGCGGACATAGCCCGCATCGGCATTGTCGAGGCTGCGGATCATCAGGCCGGTGGCGCCGACCGCGACCAGCATCATGCACAGCGCCGGAAAGACGATCTTCAGCCAGACCGGCAGATCGGAATAGCGTCGCATCAACACACCTCCAGCAGAATCGGAAGTGCCCCGGACGCCGTGCCCCCGGCATCCCCCCAATTCGTCCTTTATGAATTGGAGGGATTTAATCGACGGTTAAGGCCGCGCAGGTTGTACGACCGATCGCCGGCCATGGGCTACCGGGCGGCGGGCGCCGACCAGCACGGCCAGGATGCCGACCACCGTGACCGCTGCCACGTAATGGGCGGGCGACAGCGGATCGACAGCGACCAGCAGCGACACGACCAACGGCGTCAAGCCGCCCGAGATCGCATAGGCGACATTGTAGGAGAAGGAGAGCCCCGAGAAGCGCACGGCCGGCGGGAAGGCCTGGACCATGACGACGGGCACCACGCCGATGACACCGACCGCGAAACCGACCAGCGCATAGACCGGCAGGAGCAGGCTGGGATCCGCCGCCGGCACCAGATAGAGGGCATAGGCGGCCGCGATCAGCAGGACGCCGCCCAGCGCCGTCACCCGCCGCGGGCCGAAACGATCGACCAGGGCGCCGACCGCGATCACCGAGACGGTCAGGGTGAGCGTCGCCGCGACATTGGCCGCCAGCGTCTCGGCCGGGGAAATCTTGTGCAGCTTCTGCATCAGCGACGGCGTCATCAGGATCAGCACGACGATGCCGGCGGTCAGCATCCAGGTCGCCAGCATGGAGACCACAACGCCGCGGCCGTGGCGCTTGATGACCGCCTTCAGCGGCATCTCGGCCGAGACGGCGGCCGCCTTGCGCATTTCCTCGAAGACCGGGGTCTCCTCCAGGAAGCGGCGCAGATACATGGCGATCAGGCCGAAGATGCCCCCCACCACGAAGGGAATGCGCCAGGCGAAGGCGCCCACTTCCTCGGGCGTGAAGGCGACATTGATGCCCGTCGCCATCAAAGAGCCGAGCAGGATGCCGCCCGTGAGCCCGCCGGTGAGCAAGCCGCAGGCGAGGCCGACATGGCGCGCCGGCACATGTTCCGCGACGAAGACCCAGGCGCCCGGTGCCTCGCCCCCGATCGCAGCCCCCTGAAGCGCGCGCATCAGGAGCAGCAGCAGCGGGGCGGCATAGCCGATCGACTGATAGGTCGGGATCAGGCCGATGATCAGGGTCGGCACCGCCATCAGGAAGACCGAGAAGGTGAAGACGCGCTTCCGCCCGAACAGGTCGCCGAAATGCGCCATCACCACGCCGCCCAGCGGGCGGGCCAGATAGCCGGCGGCGAAAATGCCGAAGGCCTGCACCTGCTGGAGCCAGTCCGGCATGTCGGCCGGGAAGAAGACATGCCCGATCGCCACCGTGAAGAAGACATAGATGATGAAATCATAGAATTCGAGCGCGCCGCCGAGCGAGGCGAGGGCCAGGGTGCGGGCGTCGCGCCGGGTCAGGCGATGGTGCCGGCCGGCAGCGGGGGAAGCAGGGGACATGACCGTCTCGATCTAATTTTCTTTCGTATCGCGAAGGGCATACGCAATCTCATATGAGGCCGGCAGATGCCATCCTTACGGAATCATCGGTGCCTTGCAGCGGGAACAGGGCTGATCAGGGCGAAAGCCCCGGTGACCGGCATTCGGAATTGCCATTTTCCCGCTTTTGCGATACACACCCGCGTTCATCGGCGCCCGCACCCCTGGAGGCGGGCGTTTTTCCATTGGAGATACCAATGACTCAGATTGTTTCGCTCGCCGTCGAAGCGCGCGACCGGGCCGGTAAGGGGTCCGCCCGGGCTGCCCGCCGCGAAGGTCGAGTTCCTGCCGTGATCTATGGCAACAAAGAAGCCGCCGAAGTCGTCACCATCGGCGACAAGGTGCTGGACCGCGAACTGTCGAAGGGCAAGTTCCTGTCGACCGTCTACGACCTGACCATCGGCGACCGCACCGAGCGCGTGCTGCCGCGCGACGTGCAGTTCCACCCGGTCACCGATCGTCCGCTGCATGTCGACTTCATGCGCATCGCCAAGGACGGCCTGATCATCGTCGAAGTGCCGGTGGTCTGCGTCGACCAGCTCGCTTCGCCGGGCATCAAGCGCGGCGGCGTGCTGAACATCGTGCGCCACGAGATCGAGCTGAAGGCCCCCGCCGACGCGGTGCCTGAGCAGATCACCGTCTCGCTCGCCGGCCTCGACATCGGCGACTCGGTCCATATCTCGGCCGTCACCCTGCCGGCCGGCGTGGTCCCGACGATCGGCAACCGCAACTTCACCGTGGTCACCATCGCGCCGCCGAGCGGCTCGGACGCCCCGGCCGAAGCGGCTCCTGCCGCTGCCCCGGCCAAGGCCCCCGAGAAGAAGGCCCCGGCCAAGAAGTAATCCGGTCGCGGCGGCCCGCCACGCCCTCGTCGGCGGGCCGCCCACC
This sequence comes from Zavarzinia sp., assembly GCF_041650655.1. GTDB lineage: Bacteria > Pseudomonadota > Alphaproteobacteria > Zavarziniales > Zavarziniaceae > Zavarzinia. Next base: position 29,446 of record NZ_JBAZKR010000022.1, on the reverse strand, counting down.
CTATCGAGGGCCGATCTCTGATGCTTCTCTTGGTCGGACTCGGCAATCCCGGCAGCCAATATGCCGGCAATCGCCACAACATCGGCTTCATGGCGCTGGACGCCATCCACCGCCGCTACACTTTCGGCCCGTGGAAGCGCGCCTTCCAGGGCGAGGCGGCGGAAGGCAAATTCGCCCCCGGCGGCGACAAGGTCCTGTTGCTGAAGCCCCTCACCTACATGAACGAGAGCGGCCGTGCCGTGGGCGAGGCCGCGCGTTTCTACAAGATCGGGCCGGAGTCGATCGTCGTCTTCCACGACGAGCTCGACATCGTGGCCGGGCGCCTCAAGGCCAAGACCGGGGGCGGCCACGCCGGCCACAATGGGCTGCGCTCGATCGACGCCCATATGGGCGCCAATTTCCGCCGGGTCCGTCTCGGCATCGGGCACCCGGGCGACAAGGCGGCGGTGACGCGCCATGTCCTCGGCGATTTTTCCAAGGCCGACCAGGCCTGGCTCGAGCCCCTGCTCGACGCCGTGGCCGATGCCGCGCCGCTGCTGGCGGCGGGCGACGAGGCCGGGTTCCAGAACCGTGTGGCGCTGTTGACGGCGCCGCCGAAGCCGGCCAAACAACCGCCGGCCAAATCTTCGGGAGTGTGAGATGGGTTTCAAATGCGGCATCGTCGGCCTGCCCAACGTCGGCAAGTCGACCCTGTTCAACGCCCTGACGGAAACCGCCGCCGCGGCCGCCGCCAATTATCCCTTCTGCACGATCGAGCCGAACGTCGGCCAGGTGCCGGTGCCGGATCCCCGGCTCGACACGATCGCCAAGATCGGCGGCTCGGCCCAGATCATCCCGACCCAGATCACCTTCGTCGACATCGCCGGTCTGGTGCGCGGCGCCTCCAAGGGTGAAGGGCTGGGCAACCAGTTCCTGTCCCACATCCGCGAGGTCGATGCGGTCTGCCACGTGCTCCGCTGCTTCGAGGACGGCGACATCACCCATGTCGAAGGCCGGGTCGATCCCCTCGCCGATGCCGAGATCATCGAGACCGAGCTGATGCTGGCCGACCTGGAGAGCCTGGAAAAGCGCGTGCCCGCGCTCCAGAAGAAGACCAAGGGCGGTGCCGACGAGGAGACCAAGGTCCGCCTCGCGCTGATGGAACGGGCGCTGGCCGTGCTGCGCGAGGGCAGGCCGGCGCGCACCACCACTGTCGCGGCCGACGAGAAGGCGATCTTCCAGACCCTCGACCTGATCACGGCCAAGCCCGTGCTCTATGTCTGCAACGTCGAGGAAGCCTCGGCCGCGACCGGCAACCGCTTCTCCGAGATGGTCGCCGCCATGGCCAAGGCGGAGGGGGCGGCCTTCGTGGTGATCTCCGCCGCGATCGAATCCGAAGTGGCCCAGCTCGACGCCGAAGAGCGGAGTGCCTTCCTGGCCGACCTCGGGCTCGAAGAAACCGGCCTGTCGCGCCTGATCCGCGCCGGCTACGGCCTGCTCGGCCTGATCACCTATTTCACCGTGGGACCCAAGGAGACGCGGGCCTGGACCATCGTGAAGGGCACCAAGGCCCCCGGCGCCGCCGGCGTGATCCATACCGATTTCGAGCACGGCTTCATCCGCGCCGAGACCATGGCCTATGACGACTTCGTGAAGTTCAAGGGCGAGGCGGGCTGCAAGGACGCCGGCAAGCTCCGGCTCGAGGGCAAGGACTACGTGGTCGCCGACGGCGACATCATGCATTTCCGCTTCAACGTCTGACCGGCTCGTCTCGAGAGGCGTCGTCCCGGCCGAAGAGCCACGCCTTCAGTGGGGCTTGCTTCCATCCTCACCACCCGAATTCGTCTTGGCCGGGCTCGTCCCGGCCATCCACGCCGCCAAGCCGCCTCTTGCGTCGACAGCTGTGGCGCGTCCCGACGTGGATGCCCGGGACGAGCCCGGGCATGACGACTAGTGTTGTGGCAAGTGCCCGAACAACCCGATTTCTTCGATCGGGCTGGCGCCGCATGCGGCCTAAAGACCCGCATCCTTGATCCCTGCCCCCCGGCCGTCTAGATTGCCGGCCGGGCATTGGCAGGGGTTCGAGGGCATGAGCGAAATCCTCCATTTCGAGGACTTCATCGTCGGCAGCGTCGAGACCTATGGTGAGATCACCGTAAGCGCCGCCGAGATCATCGCCTTCGCCCGCGAATACGATCCCCAGGCGATCCATATCGATCCCGTGGCCGCGGCCGAATCGCCCTTCGGCGGCCTGATCGCTTCCGGCCTGCATTCCTGTTCGATGATGATGCGCCTGATGTGCGACGGCTACATGCTGCGCTCGGCCTCCATGGGTTCGCCCGGGGTCGACGAGGTGCGCTATCTGCTGCCCGTCCGCCCGGGCGACCGGCTTCGTGTGCGCGTCAGCGTGCTGGACGCCCGGCGCTCGTCCTCGCGGCCGGAAATGGGCATCGTCTCCGCCCGCCACGAATTGATGAACCAGGACGATGCCGTCGTCCTCGCCATGACCAGCAAGGTGATGATGGGCTGCCGTGACGCCAAAGGTGCCGCATGAGCGGGCGCATCGACTGGCTGGAAGACCATGTGCCCGGCACCAAGGTGATGGCCGGCACCGTCGAATTCTCGGCGGAAGAGATCATCGGCTTCGCCAGCGCCTATGATCCCCAGTATTTCCACACCGATCCGGTGGCCGCGGAAAAATCGCAGTTCGGCGGGCTGATCGCTTCGGGCTGGCATACGATGGCCAAGATCATGAAAGTGGTCTCGGGCCGGGCGGTCGCGATGGGCGGCAAGGGTTTCATCGTCTCGCCGGGCTTCGAGGACCTGCGCTGGCAGCGGCCGGTCAGACCTGGCGACGTGCTGCAGGTCTGGATCGAGGTGATCGACGTGGTGCCGTCGGCCAGCAAGCCCGACCGCGGCCTGGTGATCCAGCGCTTCAGCGCCGTCAACCAGAACGGCGAGACGGTGTGCAGCGTAACGGGCAAGGTATTCTTCAAGCGGCGGGGGCAGCCATGACGGGCGAATGGATCGAACTCGAGGCGGACGACGGCCACAAGTTCCAGGCCTGGCATGTGATGCCGGAGGATACGCCGCGCGGCGGCGTCGTCATCGCCATGGAGATCTTCGGCGTGAACGGCCACATCCGCGACCTGGCCGGGCAGTTCGCGGCCGAGGGCTACGAAGTGCTGGCGCCTCAGCTCTACGACCGGGTGGAGCGCAACGTCGACCTGCCCTATGACGCCGAGGGTGTCGCCCGCGGCCGCAAACTGCGCGAGGAAGTGGGCTGGGACGGCCCCATCCTGGACGTCGCGGCCTGTGTCGCCCATCTCCGCCGCGGCAAGGAGAAGGAAGAGGTCGGCATCGTGGGCTATTGCTACGGCGGTGCCGTGGCCTGGCTCGCCGCCGCCAAGGTGGACGGGCTCGACTGCGCCGTCGGCTATTACGGCACCGCCATCCTGAATTTCATGAACGCGGCGCCCAAGTGCCCGACCATGCTGCATTTCGGCGCCAAGGATGCCACAATCCCGCAGGAGAAGATCGAGATCCTGGCGGAAAAGCATCCGGAAGTGGCGATCCACGTCTATGACGCCGACCATGGCTTCAATTCGGATCGCCGGGCCAATTTCGATGCCGCCGCGGCCAAGCTCGCCAAGGAACGCACGCTCGACTTCCTCGCCGCCCATCTGGAGTAGCCGCAGGGAGGCTTCCGCCGTGATCCGCGTCCAGAGTGAAGATTTCGACGTCGGGGCAGAACTGGCCCGGCTGGACCAGGGGCCGGGGGTGGGCGCCGTCGCCTCCTTCGTCGGGCTCGTCCGGCGCCACGGCGACCAGCAGGACGTCACGGGGATCGCCCTCGAGCACTATCCGGGCATGACCGAGCGCGCGCTCGAAGCCCTGGAGGCGGAGGCGCGCAAGCGCTTCGAGCTGGCCGATTGCCTGATCATCCATCGGGTCGGCGAATTGCCGCTGGGGGCCCGCATCGTGCTGGTCGCTGCCGCCTCGCCGCACCGCCAGGCGGCGCTGGAGGCGACGCAATTCCTGATCGACCGGCTGAAGACCGACGCGCCCTTCTGGAAGCGCGAGATCACGGCGGCCGGCAGTCAATGGGTCGCCGCCAAACCGAGCGACGACAGTGCCGCCTCGCGCTGGCGCTGAGCGCGACGGTCAGGCGGCGCCGAGGCGGGTCTTCAGCGTCTGTACCACGATCGCGGCATCGATCGGCTTCAGGAAGACACCGGAAATGCCCAGTTCCTTGAAGGAGACGGCACCGACCAGGGCATCCGCCGCCGCGCTGACGACATAGAGCGGGATCTCGTGGCCGGCCGCGCGCAGCCGATCGGCGATCTCGTGGCCGGCATAGATCGTCTCCACCATGAGATCGGTCAGGATGGCGTCGGGCAGGATGCGCAGCGCCGTCCGCTCGCCCTCCTGGGCCGAGCAGGCCTCGCCCACCGAGAAGCCGGCGCCTTCCAGCACCTTGCGGAGCGCGGCACGGGCATGGGCATCGCCGTCGACCAGCAGGATGGTGCGGCGCTTCGGGCCGAGGCCGATGTTGCTCATGCCGGTGTGTCCGCCGCCATGACGACGCCGCGCCGGATCAGGCCGGCGGCGACCGCCACATTGGCCGCGACCCGGGGCGACAGTCCCTCGCCCAGGCCGAAGCGGTGGCCGCGCAGGGCCACCATATAGGCGGGCGGCACGGCGCCGAAATGATCGCGCGCGATGGCCAGCAGGGCTTCGGGCGAGAGGGCATGGCTCGCCACCTCGACCGTCTCTGCCGCTTGGACCGGATGGACGGCGATGCCGGCGCGGCCGGTCCTCGCCGCATCGACGAAACAGACGACATCGGCCGTGGCGATGGCGATCGAATCCTCGATCGTGAGCTGGTCGTTGATCCAGACCGTGACGTCGGGCAGGCCCATGCGCTCCAGCGCTTCGGCCACCGCGGGGCCGGCGCCATCGTCCTGGCGGCCGGGATTGCCGTAGCCGAACACGAGAACGCGCGGCCGGCTGCGCTTCAGGGGCGGGCTCATTGCTTCACTCCTTTCGCGATTTCATGGCCTTCGTGGTCCAGCAGGGTGACCATCAGCGGCATCTGACCCAGCGCATGGGTGGCGCAGGACAGGCACGGGTCATAGGCGCGGATCGCCACTTCGATGTGGTTGAGAAGGCCTTCGGTGATGTCCCGGCCCGAGAGTTCCTCCCGTGCCACCTTGGCGACGGCGCGGTTCATGGCTTCGTTGTTGTTGGTCGTCGAGACGATGATGTTGGCGCTGGTGATCTGGTCCTTGTCGTCGACCGTGTAGTGGTGGATCAGGGTGCCGCGGGGTGCCTCGACACAGGCGATGCCGGTCTCGCGCCTTGTGCCCGTGGCCATCAGCTCGTTGCCCTGGAGATCGTCGTCGAACAGCAGGTCGCGGATCACCTCGGCGCAGTGGAGCAGCACGATCAGCCGCGCCCAGTGATAGGCCAGCGTGGCGTGGACCGGGGCGCCGCCGCCCGTCGCCATGAAGTCGCGCCGCGCCGCCTCGGCCAGCGGCGTGCCGATCGACGTGCAGACATTGACCTGAGCCAGCGGACCGACGCGGTACCAGCCCGCCTCGCGCCCGAGGCTGCGCAGATAGGGGAACTTGAGATAGCTCCAGTTCCGCACTTCCTCGGCGAAGTGGCTGACGTAATCGGCCGGTGGCGCATCGAGCAGGGTCGCCCCGGCGGCGTCGATGGCATGCAGCCGGCCGTCGTAGAGATCCATGGCGCCGCCCTGCCCGACCAGGCTCAGGTAGTTCGAAGGGAAGCTGGCGAAATCGCGGTGCAAGGCCGGATTGGCCTCGACGAAGCCGAGGTGATGGACGAGCGCCGCCCGGCACCAGTCGACGATCTGGTCGACCTGGGCCCGCAAGGCGTCACGGTCGGCGACGGCGAGATTCTGGGTGACGCCGCCGGGCACCGCCGTGGTCGGGTGGATCTTGCGCCCGCCGGTCGCCTTGATCACTTCCTGGCCGAACTTGCGGATGAAGATCGCCCATTTGCCGATCTCGGGATACTGGTTCAGGACGGCGATGATGTTCCGCTGCTCGGGCGGGGCGTCGAAGCCGAACAGGAGATCGGGCGAGGCCAGGTGGAAGATGTGCAACGCGTTGGATTGCAGGATCTGGCCGTAGTGCATCAGGCGGCGGAGCTTTTCCGCCGTCGGCGTCAGGCGGTCGACGCCGACCACCATGTCCATCGCCTTGGCCGCCGCCAGATGGTGGCTGACCGGGCAGATGCCGCACAGGCGCTGGATGACGATCGGCGCTTCCCAATACATGCGGCCGCGGATGAAGCGCTCGAAACCGCGGAATTCGACGATGTGGAAGCGCGCTTCCGTGACCTCACCCGCCTCGTCCAGGTGGAGCGTGACCTTGCCGTGGCCTTCGACCCGTGTGACGGGATCGATCACGATCTTGCGCGGCGTGCCCATCGTCCGTTCCTCCCGTTACTCGTACTTGAAGAGGCTGTAGGGCAGCACCGGCTCGCCCCCGGTGAGCAGGGCGCGCAGGGCGGCCCAGATCGCATCGGCCGAGGGCGGACAGCCCTGGAGGTAATAGTCGACCTTCACCACCTCGTGGATCGGCCGCACGGTGTCGAGCAGCAGGGGCAGTTCGGGATCGGACGGGATGAAGCCGCCCTCCACCGTCGGCCCCTTCACATAGGCTTCCTCCAGGCACTCGCGGAGACCGACCGGGTTCCGCATGGCCGGCACGCCGCCGGTGATGGCGCAGGCCCCGACGGCGACCAGGACGCGGCAATGGGCCCTGAAATTGCGGAGAACATGGACATTGTGCTCGTCGGCGCAGCCGCCCTCGACCAGGCCGACGTCGACCATGCCGTCGAACTGTTTCTTGTCGTCGAGGGGCGAGACGTCGAGGTCGACCAGGTCGATCAGTTCGACCAGGCGTTCGTCGATGTCGAGCAGCGACATGTGGCAGCCGAAGCAGCCGGCCAGCGAGACGGTGGCGAGTTTCGGTTTCGGCATCGCCCCCTCCCTCAGCCCTTGCGCCGCGCTTCGATGTCGGCGCCGATCGGCGTCTCGTCGAAATGCCGCTTGCCGTAAGGCACGTGGTAGCCGCGCCGCTTCACCACGATGCAGCCGACCGGGCAGACCGAGACCGCGCGGTCGGCCGCCGCCAGTGCGGTTTCGTCCAACGTCTCCGCCATCACCGCGAGGCGCATCTCGATGCCGCGCCCTTCGAAACCGAAGACCGACTTGCCGTCGAGCAGCTTGGAAGCCCGGATGCAGCGCGAGCACAGGATGCAGCGGTTGTGGTCGATGTAGATGTCCGGATGGCGGGCGTCGATTTCCCGCTTCGGCCACAGGTGGGAGAGCTGCGGCCCGACCATGCCGAGCCGGTAGCCGAGCGCCTGAAGCTCGCAGTCGCCGCTCTTCTCGCAGGTCGGGCAGAAATGGTTGCCCTCGACGAAATACATCTCGACCAGGCGGCGGCGGTCCTCGTTCAGGGCCTCGGTATCGCTCTCCACCACCATGCCGCGGGCCGCCGGGGTGACGCAGGCGCCGAGCATCCGGCCGTCGATCTTGCAGGTACAGAGCCGGCATTGGCCGACCGGCGGCAGCTCCGGATGGTGGCACAGGCGCGGAATGTAGACGCCGGCAGCGTCGCAGGCTTCGATCACCGTCTGGCCCGGCTCCGCCTCGACCTGCACGCCGTCGATGGTGAAGGTGAAGGTGTCGGTCATGACCGGGCCTCCGCTCGGATCGCGGCGGCCGGGGCGATTGCCGCTTCGAGATCGAGCCTCGGCACGAAATCGCCCGGGCGGAGCAGCGCCTCATAGGCTTCGGGGAAATTGCGCATGGTGCTGAGGATCGGGTTCGGTGCCGTCTGGCCGAGGCCGCAGCGGCTGGTCCGCGCCACGGTGACGGCGACTTCCTCGAGCTGGCGGAGTTCGCCGACCGAAGCCTGACCGGCCAGCAGCCGCTCCATGCCCTGGCGCAGCAAGGTGGTGCCGACCCGGCAGGGCGTGCACCAGCCGCAGGATTCATGGGCAAAGAAATCGGCGAACTGGCGGGCGACGTCGAGCACGTCGCGCCCGGGCCCGAAGACGATCACGGAACCGCCGGTCGCCAGGTCCTCGAAGGCGATGCGCCGGCCGTAGTCCTTGGGCGCCACGCATTGGCCGGAAGGACCGCCCATCTGCACGAAGCCCGCTTCCGGCGCGCCCACCATGTCGAGCACCTCGTTCACCGTGATGCCGAAGGGCACTTCGTAGACGCCCGGCCTCGGACAATCGCCGGAGACGCAGAGCAGTTTGGTCCCGGTCGATTCCGGCGTGCCGTGGCGGGCGAACCAGTCGGCGCCGAGGCCCAGCACACGGGTGACGCAGGCGAAGGTCTCGACATTGTCGACCGCGGTCGGCTCGGAGCGGTGGCCCCTTTCGGTCGGGAAGGGCGGGCGGTCGCGCGGGGTGCCGCGGCGGCCCTCGAGGGATTCGATCAGCGCCGATTCCTCGCCGCAGACATAGGCCCCCGCCCCCAGGTGGATGCGGATGTCGAAATCGAAGCCTTCCCGGCCGCACACGGACCGGCCGAGCAGACCGCGGCGGCGGCGGTCCTCCAGCGCGTCCTGCAAACGGTCCCAGAGATAGGCATATTCGCCGCGCAGATAGATCAGCCCCTCGGTGGCGCCGATGGCATAGCCGGCGATGGTCATGCCCTCGAACACGAGGTCGGGGAATTCGGCCAGCAGCAGGCGGTCCTTGAAAGTGCCGGGCTCGCCCTCGTCGGCGTTGCACAGCAGATGGTGCGCGGCGCCGGGGGCCTGGCGGCACAATTTCCACTTCATGCCAGTCGGGAAGCCGGCGCCACCCCGCCCGCGCAGGCGCGAGCGCGTCACCTCGCGGATCACCTCTTCCGGCGCCAGGTCGAGGGCGGCACGAAGCCCCTGCCCGTCCGCCGCCGCGGCGCCCAGCAAGACCGGCCCGCGCAGCTCGAGCCCGCTCGCCACCACCGCCTTGGGCAGGGCGGCACCGGCCGCGTCACCGCCCGGAAAGAGTGGCAGGCTGTTGGCCCCGTCCCGCTGGCGCAGCGCGGCAACGATCGGGGCCGCGTCGGCGGGTTCGAGACGGGTCACCACGGTGCCGTTGATCAGCGCCGCCGGCTCCTGGTCGGCCATGCCGATGTCGCTGGTCCAATCGAGTGTGAAATGGCCGTCGGCCGAGGTTTCGCCCATGGCGACGCCGATCGCCGCGGCGAAGGCGTCGGCCACCGCCTGCGCCCCCTTGATCAGCGAGACGGGCGAGCGCGACAGGCGGATGTGGAAGCGGCCCTTGGGCGACAGATTGAGGAAGGCATAGAAGGAGACCATGTCGCGGACATCGACCGGCGGGACATGGAGACGCGCGGCGATCCCCTCGATCGTGGCATCCGAGAGGTGGCCGAGGCGCTGCTGCGCCGCCTGCGCGATGGCCATCAGGTTGCGGGCTTCGGGTGCGATCCGCCCGAAGATCTCGTCCAGTGTTCCGTCGGCCGTTCCGGCCGTCACCTGACCCGTCATCACCGACCTCCGTCGCCCGCGCCTGCCGCCTCGCGGAGACCGGACGCCCTACACGCCAACCGTATCAGCGATAGACCAGCACCGGCAGGGTCGAATGTGTGAGAACCTTCACCGTCACACTGCCGAGCAGCAGGGCGGCGAGCCCGCGTCGGCCGTGGGACGCCATGGCGATCAGGTCGCAGCCGCAGTCTGCGGCCGCGTCCAGGATCGCCCGGTAGGGCTCGGCATGTTCGACCGGCAGCACGTGGCAGTCGACGCCGGCTGCCTTGGCCTTGGCTTCCGCCGCCGCCAGGGTGGCCGCCGCCCGCTCGCGCGCCCCTTCCTCATATTCGCCCATGGTCAGCCCGGCTTCGTCGATACCGGCCCAAACCATGTGGAAAGGTTCGATCACCGTGAGGATGGTGACCTTGGCCTTGGTCTCGCGGGCCAGGGCAAAGGCCTGATCGAGGGCCGACGCAGACAGGGCCGACCCGTCGATGGGCACCAGGATATGCTTGAACATGGGACTCACGCCTCTACGCTTTTGTCCCATCCTGGACGGCAGCGAAAGTGGCCGCTTTGATCTGGCGCATAAAACCGTGTTTCAGCCAGCGCGGCGGCGCTGTTCCGGGGCCTCGGCTTCGTTGGCGCCGCGGATGATGGTGAGCCGCTGGACCCGGCCCCCTTCGCGGCGGAGCGTGGCCGCGCTCCATTCCAGCAGGACGGCGAAACCGATCATGGCGGCGAGTCCGGCGGCCGAGGTCGCCACCTGCATCGACGCCGCATCGCCCGAGAGCGCATTGGCAGCATCGGCCATGGGCGCCAGCAGGACACCGGCACAGAAAATCTCCAGCGAATGCCGGCCGAGCAGGCGGAGCGCGCGGAACGGCGGCGTCTCCAGCCAGGCCCCGGGCCGGCATACCGCCGCCGCCGCATAGGCCAGGGCAAGGAAATGCAGGAGGCGGGGCGGCGCCAGGCTGGTCTTGTCGATCGGGTAGAGGACGCGGCCGACCGGCTCGCCGATCAGGGCGCCGTGAATCGCCGGGAAGTGCCACGACAGGGCCAGCAGGGCCGAGAGCAGAAGATAGATCCCGCAGCCCCAGGCAAGTGCCCCGCGCAGCCAGGGCCGTGCGGTGACCAGGGGCGACACCGGCCCGAAACCGGTCACCGCCGCGACCGCCCCGGCGACAAAGAGCACCTGCCAGGTCAGCGGGTTGAAGAACCAGGCGCCGTCCGGCTGGGCCGGCAGGTTCACGCCATAGAGCCGGGCCGCCAGATAGAGCGCGGCCGAGAGGCAGAGCGCCGTCCACGGCCGGCGCATGAGCAGCGGCAGGGCGAGCGCAAAACCGGCCAGCAGCACGATATAGAGCGGCAGCGGGTCCATCAGGTTCGGCTTGAAGCGGAGCGTGAGTTCGGCCAGCAGCGCCCGTTCCGTGTCGTTCACGAAATAGCCGAGGCCCATCTCCTGCACGAAGTCGCGCGTCTCGACATGGGCATTGGTGACGAAAACGACGCCGGTCAACAGGGCGAAAACGAAGACATGGGCGATATAGAGGGTCCAGACCCGGCGCAACACCCGGAGCCCGCTGACCAGATGGCCGTCCCGCCCGAGCTTCCGGCCATAGGCCAGCACCGAGCTGAAACCGGCCAGGAAGACGAAGATCTCGGCCGCATCGCTGAGGCCGTAGTTCCGCGGCGTCAGCAGGCCGACGACATTGCCCGGGATATGGTCCCAGAAGATCAGCACCAGCGCCAAACCGCGGAACATGTCGACCCGATGGTCGCGCTGGCCGCCGGGCCGATGGATCGCCGCCTCACTCACCTCGACACCCCTCCGGACCGTCTTTCGACTGTCATATTCCGGATCGGGCCTCGCCTGTCCAGGGGCGGAAAGCCCCGCCCCGCCCGTGCGGTCAGCGCCAAGTCCGGGGCGGCCACCAGGGGAAGGGCTGCGGCAGGTCGGCCGGGACCCGTTCGGGGAAATCGGCCGGGCGTTTTTCCAGGAAGGAGACCACGCCTTCCCGGGCGTCGGCGCTGCGTCCGCGCGCCGCGATCAGGCGGCTGTCCAGTCGATGCGCCTCCAGCGGATGATCGGCGCAGAGCATCTGCCACATCATCTGCCGGGTCAGGGTGACCGAGACCGGCGCCGCCTGTTCGGCGATCTCGAGCGCGATCGCCCTGGCCGCCGGCAGCAGGTCCGCCGGAGCATGAACGGAGCGGACGAGGCCGCGGCGCTCCGCCTCCGCGGCGGGGATCAGGCGCCCGGTCATGCACCATTCGAGCGCGGTCGAAATCCCGACCAGGCGCGGCAAGAACCAGGAAGAGGCCGCTTCCGGCACGATGCCGCGGCGGGCGAAGACGAAGCCGATGCGCGCCCCTTCGGCCGCCAGGCGAATGTCCATGGGCAGTGTCATGGTGGCGCCGATGCCGACCGCGGCGCCATTGATCGCCGCGATCACCGGCTTCAGGCTGGCGAAGATGCGGAGAGTCACCCGGCCGCCCGCATCCCGTTCCCGCGTCTCGTCGGTATCGCGGGGATGGCCGGCCGACGCTTCGACATCGAAGGTGGCACCGCCCGAGCCGAGATCGGCCCCGGCGCAGAAGGCCTTGCCTTCGCCGGTCACGATCACCGCGCGCACCTCGGGATCGGCATCGGTCGCGTCGAAGGCGTCGATCAGATCGAAGGGCATCTGCTGGTCGAAGGCATTCATGCGCGCCGGCCGGTTCAGGGTCAGCAGCGCGATCGGCCCCTCGCGGCGGAGCGTCACGGTTTCGAATTCGGCGATCAGGCTCATGTCGTCTCCCCCCGGCCCGTCGTTGCGGGCGGGGGGATTGGGGCGCGTTCCGAAAGAACGGTCAATAGGGCCGATCGGGGAAGGTCACCGTCTCGCCCGGCAGGCGGGGGCCCATCAGGACATTCTCGTGATAGGTCGAGAGAATGCGGCGCCGGGCCAGCACATTGCCCTCGGTCAGGCCGGGTTCCGGCACCGGCTCGTGGCCCCAGAAGCCGTAGGGGTCGCGTCCGCGCACGAGCTGGCCCGAACCCATGCCGATGTTCTGCCGCCCCGCCGCGGGCGTGTAGTCGTAGAGGATGGCGACCCGGCGCATGGCGCTGATATTGGCGGGCGAGCCGTGCACCGCATTGCCGTGGAAGATGGCGACGTCGCCGGGCTCCAGTTCCAGATTGACCGCTTGGCTGGGGTCGACGTCGATCACCCTTGCGACCAGGCGCTTCCGCTGGCCCGGCCCCTCGGTCAGGGAGAAGGGGCGGACGCGGTCGTGGGTCGCCGGGATGACCTGGAGGCAGCCGTTCTCGATCGTCGCAGGCGAGAGCGCCACATAGGCGATGACGAAGGACGGCGTCACCTCGATCCGGGCCGAATCCTGGTGCCAGCCATAATCGACATGGCTGCCCGGGTTCTTGATCCGGAAGGTCGCGTTGGTCATCAGGATGTCCGGGCCGATCAGGTCCTCGACCGCGTCGAGCAGGCGCGGGTGGCGGCCCAGCTCGTAGACCCAGTCGAACAGGAGATTGGCCTTGATGTCGAAGGCCCAGGCGGTGTCTCCCGGCCGCTCGGCCTCGAAGGCTTCGGTCAGGGCGTTCAGGCGCGCCACTTCGTCGGGAGAGAGGACGGGCAGCCGGCTGACGAAACCGTCGCGCTGGAAACCGTCGATCTGCGCCTGGCTCAGAAACTTGCCCATGTCACCTCCTCGTTGAACTGCGGCCGCGCCGCCAATTGCCGGAATCGGAACAGCAGCAGCGCCGTCGCCACCACCGAGGCGAAGGCGATCGCCGCGATCAGCCCGCGGGCGCCGAGCCCGAAATGAACCCCGAGCATCCAGGCCGCCGGCACCATGACCGCGACATAGGAGAACAAATGGCTCGTGGTCGGCAGCCAGGTCTCGCCATAGCCGCGCAGGATATTGGCGACCACGCGCTGAGCCCCGTCGATCAGCGCGAGGAAGCCGATCAGGGCGACGATCGGAACCGCCACCACGGCCAAGGCCGGATCGGCGGTATAGAGCGCCGTCACCGCCTCCGGCACGGCCAGGAAGAGCAGGGCCACGGTCAGCATGAGGGCGGCGAAGACGGCGAGGCCGGTGGTGCCCGAACGGGCCATGCCCGGCCCGTCGTGCCGGCCGCGGGCCTGGGCGACGCGCACCGCCGCCGCACCGCCGACGCCGACCGCCGGCATGAACAGCATCATGTTGATGTTGATGGCGACCGTATAGGCGGCCAGTTCGACCGCACCCATCTGGCCGGCGAAGAGCGTGAGGGCCGAGAAGGAGCCGCTCTCGATCCCCATGCTCATGCCTTCGGCATAGCCGATGCGGCGCTGGTGCCGGCCGGCCGACCAGGCATGATCGCGCCATGACGGCCGGCCGAGGGAAGCCCGCTCGCGCATCAGGAAGACGATGTAACCGACCGTGCCGGCGGCCAGCACCAGGCGCGCGATCAATGTGGCGAGCGCCGCCCCCTCCGCCCCCATGGCCGCGGCGCCGTCGACCAGCACAAGGTTGAGGACGAGATTGAGCACATTGGCGAGCGCCAGCATGACGACGCCGACGTAGGGGTAGCCGGTCGCCTCCAGGAGCCCGATCGAGGCGATATAGATCAGCATGGGCGGCAGCGACCAGCCGATCAGCGCGGAGATATGGCCCGCCGAAGCGGCGAGCTCCGGCGCCTGGCCGAGGGCGGCGAAGATCGCCGGGGCCTGATGGGCGACGACCACGAAAGCGAGCCCGATCACCGCGGCATAAAGGAGGGAGCGGCGCCAGATCCGCCCGCATTCCGCCATGTCGCCACGCCCGAAGGCGGCCGAGATTTCGACCATGCCGCCCATCAAGAGGCCGAGGCCGACGGTCTGCATGGTCTGCACCAGGACGAGGCCGAGGGCGAAGGAGGCGAGCGCCGCGGTACCGAAATGGCCGACGATCATATTGTCGACCACCAGCATCAGGGTGAGGCCGATGCGGGCCATAACGATGGGCAGGGCGAGCCTGGCCAGCACGCCCGCCTCCCGCCCGTCCAGCCGCCGGCCGGACGCCCTGTCTCCCCCGCCGCTCAAGCCCGTCTCAGTCGCGATAATCGGGCGTCTCGGCCGCCAATACCCGTTCGAGCGCCGCGAAGTGATAGGACGACTCGAATTCGGCCAGATCGGCGAATTGCTTCGCCGTCTGGGCCGCGACATTGGGGCTGATCTCGCGGAGCGGCAGCCCGGTCGAGGCGGCGAGCACCTGCACCTGGGCCGCGCGTTCGAGGTAGTAGAGGTCGTGGAAGGCTTCGGCGACCGAACGGCCGTGCACGACGACGCCGTGATGGGCGAGGAAGATGATATCCTCGCCGCCGGAAGCCCCCTCGGCGATCCGCTCGCCCTCTTCCGCGTCCATGGCGAGGCCGTTGTAGCCATCGTCATAGGCGATGCGGCCGTAGTAACGCAATGCGTTCTGATGGACGAAGCGGAGCCGGCCGCCCTCGACGCAGGTCAGCGCGGTCGCATAGGGCATGTGGGTGTGCAGGATGCAGACCGCGTCTGGCCTCGCCTTGTGGCCTTCGGTATGGATGAAGAAAGCGGTCGGCTCGACCACGCCGCTGCCTTCGAGGACGACGCCGGCGCCGTCGACCAGGAGCAGCCGGCTCGCCGTGATCTCCGACCAATGCACGCCCATCGGGTTGATCAGATAG
The DNA here is from genome assembly GCF_041650655.1 of Zavarzinia sp. Lineage (GTDB taxonomy): Bacteria > Pseudomonadota > Alphaproteobacteria > Zavarziniales > Zavarziniaceae > Zavarzinia. The sequence goes on along the minus strand of NZ_JBAZKR010000022.1, from coordinate 14,254 downwards.
AGTTCCTCGTCCCCGGGCACGCGGACACTGAAGTGGTTACAGACACCCTCGTGCAGGCCGAAGCGGACGGCGAGGCGGAGCGCCGCGGCGAGCTGGCGGCGCAATTCGGCGATCTTGGACACTTCCAGCATGTCGACCTCTCCACCCGGCAAGGACACGTTCATCATGATGTGAATCCGGTAACACGTCGTGCCGGCCCGGGACAATCACGGTTAGTGAACGAATGTGAAAAGCATGTTTTGAGGCCGGTCAAAGCTTGTTGCGCAACCCGAATTCATGGGCATCATCGGAAGCCGGCGTGAGCTTTTGCGGGAGTTCTGAAATGTCGACGGCGGCCCCCTATACCCATATCACCGTGACGCCGCTGGGCGGCACCTTCGGCGCCCGGGTCGACGGCGTCGACATCGGCGCGTCGATCGACGACGCCGTCTGGGCCGAGGTCGAGCGTGCCTTCCATGAATACCGCGTGATCGTGCTGCCGAACCAGCCGGCGCTGCCCGAGAAGATCGTCGACTGGAGCCGGCGCATCGGTTTCACCGAAGCCCATATCGACAGCAAATATCTGCTCGACGGCCATCCCGAGATCATCAAGATCGGTAATCTCAAGGAAGGCGGCGTGATGAAGTCGCTCTTCGTCAATGCGCGGGAGGAATGGCATTTCGACTATTCCTATGTCGCCAAGCCGTCGATCGCCGCCCTCTTCTACGCGGTCGAAATCCCGCCCGAGGGGGGCGACACTTTGTTCGCGGATTCGACCGCCGCCTTCGAGGCCCTGCCCGAGGACGAGAAGGCCTATCTCCGCGGGCTCACCTGCATCCATTCCTGGGCCCGGCTGCACGAACAGCTCGAAGCCATGGACCCGACGCGCACGCCGCTGTCCGACGAAGCGAAGCGGAAATTCGCACCCGTACCTCAGCCCCTGGTGTTCCGGAGCCCAGTGACCGGGCGGGAATCGCTCTGGCTGGCGCCCCAGGTGGTGGCGGAGATCCCGGGCATGAGTGCCGCCCAGGCGGAAGCGCTGCTGGAACGCCTGACGGTGCACACGACGGCACCGCGCTTCACCTATCGCCACAAGTGGAACAAGGGCGACCTCGTGTTCTTCGACAATCGCGGCACGCTGCATACCGCGACCGTCTTCGATTACGAGCGTTACCTCCGCCTCATGTACCGGACGACGATCCTCGACGTCGCGGCCTGATCAACAGCCGCCTGATCAATAGCCTCGGGCGAGGTCGACGGCGTTCAGCATGGTCTCGCCCCGGACCGCCCGCTCGAAATTCTCGATCACGGTCGCGGCGGCACTGGAAGGCGCGATACTGCCGGCGACATGGGGCGTCACCAGGATCTCGGGCCGGCCATAGATCGGATGATCGGCCGGCAGCGGCTCTTCCGAGAAGACGTCCAGGGTCGCCCCGGCGATCTGTCCGGCTTCGATCGCGGCGATCAGGTCGGCCTCGACCAGATGGGCGCCGCGCCCGATGTTGACGACGAAACTGCCCTTCTGCATCAGGGCGAAAGTGCCGGCGTTCAGGATCCCCGCCGTCTCCGGCGTGAGCGCCAGGACATTGATCACCAGGCGGCAGCGGGCCAGGAAATCCGGCAGTTCGCCCGTGCCGGCGAAACATTGCACGCCCTCGATCGCGCGTGCCGTGCGCGACCAGCCGAGCACGGGAAAGCCCAAATCGCGAAGTGCCGCGGCAACGGCGCCGCCGAGCACGCCGATACCCATCACGCCGACCGGAAAATCCGCCTTGGCCGGTGCCGGCGCATAGTCCCAGAGACGCGCGCGGGTCTGGCGCTCGAAACGATCGAAGCCGCGGAAATGGCGAAGCGTGGCGGCCAGGGCATAGTCGACCATGGTGTCGGTCAGGCTGGCGTCGACCAGGCGAGCCAGCGGTACGCCCGGCGGCAGGGCCGTAAGATCGAGCTGATTGACCCCGGCGCCCAGCGATTGAATGCCCTTCAGGTTGCGATAGGCGGAAAGCCCGCCCGGCGGGGGCTTCCACATGAGGGCGAATTCGACCGCCTCGGGATCCTCGATCGCGCGCCAGTCCACCATGGCGAGGTCCGGCCGGCGGGCGGCTACCGCTTCGCCCCAGGCGGCGGGATCGTCCAGGTCACTCGAAAACAGGATGATACGCTTCATGTCGGCCCCGATTGTCGTCGTCGTCCACGGCCGAAGCTCGCAGAACCGCCGCGAGCGGCGATTATGAATCTTTCAAAGCGTCATTTGAAGTCCGATAAAGTCCAAATAATAGGCCGCGCAAATCCTTTAATTCCGCGGGCTTGCGGAAAAATTGTGCAGTCTCGATCAAATATTGGACAGGTCCGGTCCGATTGACAGTACCGCACCCCCCTCCCCTACACTGAGGACGAGACGACGAAACCCGAAGCCGGCGGGGCGAATTCGGTGACGGCAGGGCCGGCCCGAAGCGCACCCGGTGTCCAAGAGCAACGCCTTCCCCCAACCAGGAGTAACGTGATGCGTCTACCCCGCCTCGGCGCCCTCGCCTTCTGCCTGTTCGCGGCAGCGGCACCGGCTTCGGCCGAAACCCTGATCGTCGGCAACGAAGGCACCTATCCGCCCTTCAGCATGAAGCAGCCCGACGGCGCCCTGGTCGGCATCGAGCCCGATCTGGTGCGCGAGATGTGCAAGCGCATGGCGATCGAGTGCGAATTCTCGGTCATGGACTTCCAGGCCCTGATCCCGTCCCTGCTCCAGGGCAAGATCGACATGCTGGGCTCGCAGCTCACCCCGCTGCCCGAGCGCAAGGCCAAGATGCTGTTCGCCAAGGCGATCATCTTCAACCACGACACTTTCGTCTATCGCACGGACAAGACCTACGACTTCGCCAACAAGGAGGCGATGAAGGACGTGGTGATCGGCGTGCAGAGCGGCACGCCCCAGGCCAAATACGTCCAGACCACCTATGGCGACGTGCTGACGCCGAAGCTCTATACGAACCCCGACCAGATGCGCCTCGACCTGCTGGCCGGCCGTCTCGACATGGTGTTCGGCGCCAACCTGAACTGGACCTCGTCGCTGATCGACAAGCCGGAAGGCAAGGACTGGCGCCTGGCCGACTTCACCGTCTGGACCGGCGACCCGACGCTGCCCGAAGCCGAGCGCGGCTCGAGCTGGACCGTGCCCAAGGGCAAGGAAGCGCTGGTCGAGAAGATGAACGCCGCCCTCGAAGCCATGCTGGCGGACTGCAGCTTCACCAAGATCCGCGAGAAATACCTCTCCGTGCCGATCTCGCCGGACGAGAAGGCCTGCGTCGGCAAGGCCGGCTGATCGCACGGAAGCCCGGCCGGCGCAGCCCCCCGCGCCGGCCGGGCATGTCTAAAACACCCGCGTTCGTCATGCCCGGACCTGTCCCGGGCATCCACGCGAACACCGTCGGCGACGAGCGGACATGGATGGCCGGGCCAGGCCCGGCCATGACGGAAGTGGGAAGACGGACACCTGAAGCGGCTGCACCGGAGCCTCGGCGGGAAACCGCCCCTTTTCGACCAGCGAGAGCGCCCATGGGGCATGCGCCCGGGAGTTATATGGATGGAGCTTCTGTCCTTCGGCGACAAGGGTTACGGCGACGAGCTTTTCTACGGCGCCCTGATCACGATCCAGCTCGCCGTCTTCGGCTATCTCCTGGCCCTCGTGCTGGGGATCGGCCTCGGCCTTTTCGCGCTGAAGGGCAAGGGGCCGCGCTGGTGGGCTTTCCGGGCCTATGCCTCGGTCTTCACCGGGGTGCCGTCGCTCCTGGTGATCTTCCTGTTCTATTTCGGCGGGGCCGAGATCGTGCGTAGCGTGCTCGCCCCGCTCGGCGTCAATCTCCGCCTCGACGTGACCTCGTTCCAGGCCGGCGTCGCCGCCCTCGGCCTCGTCTATGCCGCCTATCTGGGCGACCTGATCCGCGGCGCCATCGTCAATGTGCCCAAGGGCCAGTTCGAGGCTTGCGAGGCATTGTCGGTGCCGCGCCGCCATCTCTGGTTCGACGTCGTGCTGCCCCAGGCGCTCCGCCTCGCCCTGCCCGGCCTCGCCAATATCTGGATCGTGCTCTTGAAGGATACCGCACTGGTCTCGCTGGCCGGGCTGAACGACCTGATCGCCCAGGCCAAGATCGCGGCCGGTTCGACCAAGCAGCCCTTCGTCTTCTATACCGCCGCCCTGCTGTTCTTCGTGCTGATCAGCACGCTGACCATGCCCGCGGTACGGCGGGCGGCCCAGCGGCTCGACCGTGGCCAGCGCAAGGCGGGCGCCTGACGTGGTGGGGGCCCGGCCATGACCTTCGATTTCGCCCTCGCCCGGGAAAACCTGCCGGCCCTGCTCAACGGCGCCTGGGTGACCTTGATGGTCACCTTCACCGTGATGGCGGTGGGCGCCCCCCTCGGCCTGCTGATCGCCTTCGCGCGGATGTCGAAGCGCCGCTGGCTCGCCGCCTTCGGTGCCGCCTATGTCGCGGTGTGCCGCGGCGCGCCCAGCCTGATCCTGCTCTATCTGATCTACAACGGCCTGGCGCAGCTCGACATCGTGCGCCACGGCTGGGCCTGGCTCCTGTTCCAGCACGCCTTCTTCTGCGTCGTCGTCGCCTTCGCGCTCAATCATTCGGGCTATATCGTCGAGATCCTGCGCGGCGGCATGGAGGCGGTGCCGGCCGGCCTCGTCGAAGCCGCCGCCGCCCTGGGCCTCAGCCCGCGCCAGATCCTGTGGAAGGTGCGCCTGCCGATCGCCGTCCGCTACGGCCTGAAGGCCTATCAGAACGAAGCCCTGCTGTTCATGAAGAGCACGGCGGCGGTCGGCGCCGTCACCCTGGTCGACCTGACCTCGGCGGCCAACGAGATCTTCTATCTGACCTACGACCCCTTCACGCCGATCATCACGGCGGGCGTGATCTATTGGGTCATCAACTTCGTCATGCGCACGGGCTTCGGCTGGATCGACCGCCGGCTGAACCGTCACATCAGCGCCGCCTAGGAGCCCCGGATGGAATTCGCCAAGCTCGACCGCTATCCCGCCGTCGCCCTGGCCGGGGTGCAGAAATGGTACGGGCAGTATCATGCGCTGCGCGCCGTCGACCTCACCGTCGAACGGGGCGAGAAACTGGTGATCTGCGGCCCCTCCGGCTCCGGCAAGTCGACCCTGATCCGCTGCATCAACGCCCTCGAAGCCCATGACGGCGGCGCCATCACGGTGAATGGCATCGCCCTCGGCAAGGACCGCGCCTCGATCCTCGACGTCCGGCGCGAGGCGGGCATGGTGTTCCAGCAGTTCAACCTGTTCCCCCATATGACGATCCTGGAGAACTGCACCTTCGCGCCCCGGACCAGCCTGAAACTCCCCCGCGGCAAGGCGGAGGAGCGGGCGATGCGCTATCTCGCCCGGGTCCATATCGCCGACCAGGCGCACAAGTTCCCGGCCCAGCTCTCGGGCGGGCAGCAGCAGCGCGTGGCGATCGCCCGGGCGCTGTGCATGGAGCCGCGTATCATGCTGTTCGACGAGCCGACCTCCGCCCTCGATCCCGAGATGGTGGGCGAGGTGCTGCGCGCGATCGAGGAATTGACCGCCGACGGCATGACCATGATCTGCGTCACCCACGAGATGGGCTTCGCCCGCCGCATCGCCGACCGCTGCCTGTTCATGGACCAGGGCGAGATCGTCGAGCAGGCCCCGGCCGAAGACTTCTTCGAGCGGCCGAAAAGCCCCAGGCTCCAGGACTTCCTGAGCCAGATCCTTCACTGATAGCCAGGTTCCCGAACATCATGACCACCCAGCCGTCGAACCCCCAGCCCCAGGATGCCGCGCTGATCCCGCGCTATGCCGGGCTGCCCACCTTCATGCGCCTGCCCATGCGGGCGACCGCGGAAGGCGTCGACATCGCCCTCGTCGGGGTTCCCTTCGACGGCGGCACCACCAACCGGGCCGGCGCCCGCCACGGCCCGCGCGAGGTGCGCAACGCTTCCGCCTTCATGCGCCGCATCCATCACGCCACCGGCGTCTCGCCCTACGACCTCGCGGTGGTGGCCGACCTCGGCGATTCCCCGGTCAATCCGATCGACGTGATGGAATCGCTGAAGCTGATCACCGGCTTCTTCAACAGCTTGAAAGCCCATGGCTGCACCCCGATCGCAGCCGGCGGCGACCATCTGATCACCCTGCCGATCCTGCGTGCCCTGGCCGCAGACGGGCCGGTGGGCCTGATCCATTTCGACGCCCATTCCGATACCAACGACCGCTATTTCGGCGACAATCTCTATACCCACGGCACGCCCTTCCGCCGTGCTGTCGAGGAAGGCCTGATCGATCCCAAGCGGGCGGTGCAGATCGGCATCCGCGGCTCGATCTACGATCCCTCGGACCTCGACTTCGCCAAGGCGGTCGGCTTCCGCATCATCTTCATCGAGGAATTCATCAAGCGGACGGCGGAGGACATCATCGCCGAAGCGCGCGAGATCGTGGGCGGCGGGCGGACCTATGTCTCCTTCGACGTCGATGCGATCGATCCCGCCCAGGCGCCGGGCACCGGCACGCCGGAAATCGGCGGCTTCTCGACCTTCGAGGGCCAGCGCATGATCCGTGGCCTCGCCGGGCTCGACATCATCGGCGCCGACGTGGTCGAAGTCTCGCCGCCTTTCGATGTCTCCAACATGACCTCCCTGCTCGGGGCGACGCTGATGTTCGAACTGCTCTGCGTCATCGCCGGCAACCGGGGGAAGTGAGATGGCCCATGGCTATGAGGGCGGGCGGCTGGACCTGCCCTTCACCGGCTTCTGCACCTTTGCCAAGAGCGGCATCTGCACAGACTGGGACAGGATCGAAGCAGACGTCGCGGTGCTGGGCGCCCCCCTCGACATGGGCACGCAGTGGCGGGCCGGCGCCCGCCTTGGCCCGCGCGCCATCCGCGAAGCTTCCACCCTGTTCTCCTTCGGGCACGACGGCGCCTATGACCACGAGGACGACGTCACCTATCTGACCGCGGACCAGGGCCGCATCCTCGACATCGGCGATGCCGACATCATCCACACCGACCAGATCCGCTCTCTCGCCGCGATCGAATTCGGCGTGCGCAAGATCCTGGCCGCCGGGGCGATCCCCGTGGTGCTGGGCGGCGATCATTCAGTGAACATCGGCTGCATCAACGCCTTCGAGGGGCAGGAGCCGTTCCACATCGTCCATATCGACGCCCATCTCGATTTCGTCGACGAGCGCCAGGGTGTCCGCTTCGGCCATGGCAATCCGCTGCGCCGGGCGGCGGAGAAGCCCTGGGTCAGCGGCTTGACCCAGATCGGCATCCGCAACGTCTCCTCGACCGCCAAGGAAGGCTATGACGACGCGCGGCGCATGGGCTCGGACATCATCTCGGTCCGCCAGTTCAGGCAACTGGGGCTCGAGGCCGTGATCGACCGCATCCCGGCCGGTGCCCGCTATTATTTCACCATCGACATCGACGGTTTCGATCCTTCGATCGCGCCCGGCACCGGCACGCCGTCCCACGGCGGCTTCCTCTATTACGAGGTCCTGGAGCTGTTGGAGGCGCTGACCAAGCGGGGTACGGTGGTGGGCATCGATCTCGTCGAGGTTGCACCGGACTACGACCATACAGGGACGACCGCCATCCTGGCAGCCCAGCTCCTGATGAATGTCATCGGCCGGATGTTGTACCACCGGGCCGCCATCCGTTAGCCTTGCGGTCATGAATGTCGACAATATCGACCTTCGCCTGCTCCGGGTCTTCCATGCCTTGGCCGAGCACGGCGGTTTCGCGGGCGCGCAGGCGCAGCTCGGCCTGACGCCGTCGACGCTGTCGATCCATCTCTCGAACCTCGAGCAACGGCTCGGCGTCGTCTTGTGCGAGCGCGGCCGCGGCGGCTTCCGCCTGACCGACAAGGGCGAGCGTGTCTTCCTCTCGACCAAACGGCTGTTCGCGGCCCTCGAAGGCTTCCGGGCCGAGACCGCCTCGCTGCGCGGCAAGCTGGTCGGCGAACTCGCGATCGGCATCGCCGATTCGACGGTGACCGACGAACATTCGCCGATCGCCGCCGCCATCCGCCGCTTCGAGGCGCGCGACAACGACGTGCACCTGCGCCTGATCGTCGACCGCCCGGCCGGGCTCAATCACGCCCTGCTGGACGGGCGCCTCAATCTCGCGGTCGGCTTCTTCCCCCGGCCGGTCGCCGGGGTCAACTACGAGAAGCTCTATACCGAGAAGGGCCAGCTCTATTGCGGCATCGGCCACCACCTGTTCGGCAAGCCGCCCGAGGCGATCGATGCCATTGCCCTCGGCCGTTCCCACTTCGTGGCGCGGGCCTACAGCCTGGAGCGCGACTTGAACGCGATCGGCCATGTCTCCCACAAGGCGAGCGTCGAGAACATGGAAGCCCAAGCCCATCTGATCCTGTCGGGCTGTTTCATCGGCTTCCTGCCCGAGCATTACGCCCGGAGCTTCGTCGCCGCCGGGCGGATGCAGGCGGTGGCGCCGGAGCGCTTCACCCTGCCGTCCGAGGTCTTCCTGGCGACCCCGGCCGTGGGCAAGCCGAACATGGTGGTCTCGACCTTCTGCGACGACCTCCGCCGCGAGAACGCAGCCCTCGCGGCATGACCGGCCTCAGTGGTCGATGGCCGAAGTGTCTTCCGAGTCCGGGCTGTCCTCGTCGCGGAGCTGGTCCATCATCTCGCGGTGATGGGCGCGGGTGTCGATCACCACGGAGAGCGCCACGCCGTCGCGCGTGATGGCGCGGTAGACCGGGCCGGGCATCGCATTGTCGCAGCCGATATTGGTCGCCGTGATGAAGAAGTCGGCGTCGTCCCAGTCGTCGACCATGCGGAACTTGGGGCCCAGGTAGGTAGCGACCTGCGGATCTTCGGCGCAGACGGCGACCGTATAGGGCTTGTCCTGCCGGTTCGCCTCGAACTCGACGCCGTGGCGCAGTTCGATCGCCGCCTGGCGGAGCGAGTCCGACCAATAGTCGCCCTCGAAGCGCCCCGTCGCCCCCTTGAGACCGCCGACCAACTGGTTGTAGCCGACATATTCGTAAGGATGCAGGCGGATGAAGCTAGCGGCATCGAAGGCGAAGAGCGCCAGCACCACGACCGCGACACCGACGCCGAGCCCGGCGGCCTTGCCGTAGGACCAGCGGAACAGCGCGGCGAGGCCGATCGAGCCGACGACCGTGGCCACCGGAATGACGAAGAGGAAATGCCGGATGCCGTTATAGAGCGGCGGCCGCGAGATGAGGGTGAAGACGACCGGCACCGCCAGCGCCAGAACGAGCGGCAGGTGATCGGCCAGGCGCCGCCGCCAGGCCTTGTTCATGAGACCGGCCACGCCGAAGCCGAGCGCCGCGACCATGCCGAGGAGGGTGATCTCCGGCAGCTTGATCGCCAGATATTCCGACATGTAATAGCGCGGCACCTGGTCGATCTCGGTATCGACGCCGTTGATCAGGGTCGAGAGATCGAAGGCGAAATTGCTGAAGGCGCCCATGGCGGTGAAGATGTTGCCCGGCGCCTGCACCGACCACGGCCAGGACACCGCCATGATCGCGACGGCGATCAGGCCCGCCACCGCGAGCCGGCCGACCAGGGCCGGCAGTCGCCGCCAGCCGCCGAGCAGCATCATGCCGCCGCCGACCGTGAGCATCAGGTAGAGCACGGCGAAGACGCCGCCGACCCGGAGCCCCATGGCGCAGCCGACCGCGACGCCGAGACCGGCGACATGGCGCCAGGCCGGCAGCCCGGGCAGGCCGCGGGCCACGCTGGTGATGAAATAGAGGCTCCACACCATGGCGGCCGCGAAGGGCACGTCCTTGGTATGGGTGAACATGGCGCCGCCATACATGCCGGTGAAGACGAGGATCAAGGCGGCGACGATGCCGGTCTTCTCGCCCGCCAGCAGGCGCGCCAGGTTCCAGGTGCCGAAGATGCCGACGAGGCCGAAGGTGGCCGACAGGAGATGGCGCAGCTCATAGGTCGGCAGCGGCACATGCCCGTCCAGCCCGGCGGCGATCAGGTCGAACAGCCCGCCGTAGAGATAGAGGTTGATGTAGTGGAAGGCGCGGTCGTCGGTGAAACCGCTCTCATACCAGGCCCAGAGGAGCTGGCCATAGGTATGCTGAACCGGCTCGTCGTTGCTGATGCCATAGTCCCGGAAGACATGGAGCACCCAGGCGATGGTGGCCGCGAAGAGGGCGATGCTGACGAGCCGGGTCGCCGCGGGCGAGAGCCAGAGGGCGCGCAGGGCCGCGAGCCCGCGCACCAAGAGGCCGGCAGGGCGGGAGGCCCTGTCGAATTCGGTAGCCTGAACGGTCATCGAGCGATTTCGTCGAGCAGGGAGGTCTGAGCGTTGGCCGCGGCGGGAACGGTGGCGGTGGGCAGGTGCCGGGCGGCACCCACTTCATCGGCGACAAGATACAGCGGCCGCTGTTTCACTTCCGTGAAAATGCGTCCGATGTATTCGCCGATCACGCCCAGGCTGATCAACTGCACGCCCGAAAGGAACAGCATGCCGACCATGATCGAGGCGAAGCCCGGCGTGCGGATGCCGAGAAACAGGGTCTCGCCGATCAGATAGGCGCCGTAGAGGGCGGAGAGCAGCGCGAGGCCGATGCCGAACAGCGACCAGACACGGAGCGGCATCATCGAGAAGGACGACAGCCCGTCCATGGCATAGCGGAGCAGGCGCCAGAAGGAGAAGGAGCTGACCCCGGCGGCCCGTTCGGCGACGTCGAATTCGATCGAGACCTGGCGGAAGCCGACCCAGCTCGTGATGCCCTTCATGAAGCGGTTGCGCTCGGGCATGGCATTGATGGCGTCGACTGCGCGGCGGTCGAACAGGCGGAAATCGCCGGCCCCTTCCGGAATGTCGACTTCGCAGACCGCCCGGAACATGCGGTAGAAGGTATGACGCAGGGTGCGATGGGCGAAGCTGGTCCTCGGCTTGGCACGGCGCACGGCGTTCACCATCTGCGCGCCCTTGGCCCAGGCCTCGATCATCTCTGGGATCACTTCGGGCGGGTGCTGCAGGTCCGAATCCATCAGCACGACGATGTCACCGCGGGCGGCGCGAAGACCGGCGGCCATCGCCGCCTCCTTGCCGAAGTTGCGGGCGAAGCGGATCGCCCGCACCGCCGGATCCTGGAACGAGAGTGCGGTCAGAACATTGAAGCTGTCGTCCCGGCTGCCGTCGTCGACGAAGACGAATTCCCGCGCCAATGCCGGATAGGCGTCGAGCGCCGCCGAGGCCCGCCGATGCAGCTCGGGGAGGCAAGCCGCCTCGTTGTAGACGGGCACCACGATCGAGAGGAGCTTGGTCCCGCCGTCCGGACTGGCACGCAGAGAAACTTCCAGATCGTCGTTCTTGGTGTGCAACATAGGCCGCCGCCTGCCGGTTGGGGCCGTGCCACGATCGGCGCCGCCCGATTGCGGACCGTGATAGGAAAAAATTGTGTTCTTTCTTTGTCTGAGGAGCGGTCGTGCCTGAGCCCGGTTCTCTCGTTCTCTGCGCCGACGACTATGGCTTGAGCGACGGAATCTGCGACGCCGTCGACGCGCTGATCGCCAAGGGCCGGCTGACCGCGACCGGCGCCATGACCGGCCTCCCCGCCTGGCGGCGCCGCGCCCAGGGCCTGCGCCGCCTGGCCGAACAATATCCAGTCGACGTCGGCCTGCACCTGACCCTGACCGACCAGCGCCCCCTGACCGCCGCCGCCGGCCTCGCCGACGCCGGCGCGCTGCCGCCGGTCGGCCGGCTGATCAGGGGTGCCCTGACCGGCAGCCTGCCGCGCGAATCGATCAGAGACGAGTTGGGTGCCCAACTCGACGCTTTCGAGGATGCCTGGGGCGGCCCGCCCGATTTCGTCGACGGGCACCAGCACGCCCATGTCCTGCCCGGTATCCGCCGCCTGGTGGTGGAGGAGATCGCGCGGCGCTACCCGCCCGGCTCGGTCTGGCTGCGCACCTGCGGGGAACCGCTGGGCAGCATCCTTCGCCGCCGGATCGGGGCCGCCAAGGCGCAGGTGGTTTCGACCCTGGCGGCCGGCCTGCCCGGGCTGGCGGCGCGGAATGCGATTCCGACCAACGACAGTTTCCGCGGCTTCTACGATTTCGGCGAGACTCCGCCCTATGCCGAAGTGTTCCGCCGTTGCCTGGCCGGGCCGGGGCAGCGCATCCTGCTCCATTGCCACCCCGGAAGGGTCGATGCCGAATTGCGCAGCCTCGACAGCCTGCTGGAACCCCGGGAGCGGGAACTCGCCTTCCTCGCGTCCGACGAATGCGGCGTCCTGCTCGACGCCGCCGGCCTGCGCCCCGCCCGCTTCCGCGACCTATAGGCCGAAGCCGCCGGAGACGTTGATCGTCTGGCCGGTGACATAGGCGGCCCGGGCCGAGGCCAGGAAGACGGCGGCATGGCCGATCTCCTCCGGCCGGCCGAGGCGCTTGATCGACAGCATCTTCAAGGTCTCCTTGATCCAGCGCTCGTCGAACACGCCGCGGGCCTTGAGTTCGAGGAACATGCCGGCCTCGATCACGCCGACCAGCACCGAATTGGCGCGGATGCCGTTCCGCCCTTCTTCCCGCGCCAAGCCCTTGATCAGGGCTTCGTTGGCGGCCTTGGGGGCGACCGAGAGCCCGTCCTTCACCGGCCAGCGAAGATGCCCGGCCGAGCCGAGGTGGACGAAGGAACCGCCGCCCTTCTCCCGCATATGCGGCACCACGGCGGAAACCACGTTGAAGAAGCCGAAAGTCTCGGTCTCCAGCGATTGACGCCAGAGTTCGGGCGTCACCTCGGCGATCGGCACCTGTTCGACCACCGGCCCCGCCGCGAAGACCACGGTGTGGATGCGGCCATGCTCGGCCACCACGTCGGCGATCATGGCTTTGACCGCCGCCGCATCGGTCAGGTCGACCGCGTGGCGGCTGGCCTTGCGACCCAGCGCCACGCCTTCCGCCACCACTTCAGCCGCGACCTCGGCATTGCGGCGATAGGTGACCGCGATGTCCGAACCCGCCTCGGCGAAGCATTTGGTCACCGCGCGGCCGATGCCGCCGCTGCCCCCCACCACCAGCGTGGCGCCTGCCGGAAAATCCTGCCCCGTCATGAGTTTTCAGCCCCTCCCCTGACTTGTCGTTCGCTTGCGCCGTTCTTCCCAGAGGCCGGCGCCAAAGTCGATCGCTTTGCGCCCCGTTGACATCCGAAACGGCGTTCCGTAACTTGGTAATTGAAATTACTGCTTTTGCAAAGCGCATTACAAAAAAGGGGCGCAAGCGGCATGGAGGGGGAACGCTTCGACTATGTCGTGGTGGGGGGCGGCTCGGCCGGCTGCATCGTGGCCGCGCGGCTGGCGGCTTCGGGCAGCGTGTTGCTGCTCGAGGCGGGGGAGCCGGCCACCGCCCATCCCGAGACCCTGTCGTCCGACGGCTTCAAATACGCCTTCGCCAACGAAGCCCTGATGTGGCACCGCATGTCGGCGCCGCAGGACCATTGCGGCGGCCGTTCGATCTTCATCGGCACCGGCCGCGGCATGGGAGGCAGCGGCTCGGTCAACGGCATGGTCTATACGCGGGGCGACCGGCGCGATTTCGCGCATTGGCCGAAGGGCTGGCAGTGGGACGACATCGCGCCGGCCTATGACGCGGTCGAAGCCGAGCTGGGCATCCGCCCCCGCCCCCTCACCCCCTTCGCCGAAGCCTTCCTGTCCGCCGCGACGGCGAGCGGATTCGCCCGGAAAGACCATATGAACGACGGCGACCTGGGCGGCGTCGCCGGCTGCAACGACATGAATTACCAAGGCACCGACCGCCGCAGTTCCTACCGCGCCTTCCTGCACGGGCGGAACATCCCGGGGCTCACCCTGCGCACCGGGGCCAGCGTGCAGCGCCTGCGTTTCGACGGTGCCCGGCGGGCGATCGCGGTCGATTACGACTGGAACGGCGAGACCCGCCAGGCCGCGGTCGGGCACGAGGTGGTGCTCTGCGCCGGTGCTTTGGTCACGCCGCAGCTCCTCATGGTCTCGGGCGTCGGCCCGCGCGAGGAACTGGCGGCGGCCGGCATCGCGCCGGTGCTGGAGGCGCCGGGGGTCGGCCGCAATCTCCAGGATCACCCGAACGTCTGCCTCTTCTACCGGGCCGAGGTGCCGATCGATTTCCACTATCCCCAACTCTATGGCTTCGACGCGGCCAGGGCGCCGGAGGGGGCGCAACGGGGGGCGGCGCCGGACAGCTGCTATGTCTGCTACGCCGCCCCCGCCTCGCTTCAGCAGT
>NZ_JBAZKR010000021.1:0-51260 GCF_041650655.1 Zavarzinia sp. | reverse complement strand
GACGGAAGGGGAGGCGCGGCTGTTCGGCCAGGTGCTCGACGCCGACGACATGTCGACAAGACGCCGGGTCGGCTACATGTCGCAGTCCTTCTCGCTCTATGGCGAGCTGACCGTCTTGCAGAACCTTGAGTTGCACGCCCAGCTGTTCCATCTCGATCCCGAAGTGGCGAGGAAACGCATCCGCGAGGTGCTGGGCGATTTCGATCTGGTCGAGGTCCGCCACAGCCTGCCGGACGACCTGCCGCTCGGTATCCGCCAGCGCCTGCAGCTGGCCGCCGCCGTGCTGCACGGGCCGGACATGCTGATCCTCGACGAGCCAACCTCGGGCGTCGATCCCGTGGCGCGCGACCAGTTCTGGCGCTTCCTCGTCGATCTCGCCCGCAACAAGGGCGTCACCATCTTCATCTCGACCCATTTCATGAACGAGGCGGAACGCTGCGACCGCATCTCGCTCATGCACGCGGGCAAGGTGCTGGCGGTCGGGGCGCCGGCCGAACTCGCCCGTTCCAAGGGCAGCGCCCGGCTCGAAGACGCCTTCATCGCCTATCTCGAGGAAGTGGCCGAGACGCCGCCGCCCGAGGAATTGGGCGAACAGCTCGCGGTCGAGGCCGGCGATTCCACCAAGGCGCGCTGGTTCAGCCGCAAGCGCTGGTGGGCCTATGCCCGGCGCGAGACGATGGAGATCCTGCGCGATCCGATCCGTCTCACCTTCGCGCTGCTCGCCCCGATCCTCCTGATGATCACTTTCGGCTATGGCATTTCATTCGACGTCGACGATCTCGCCTACGGCGTCGTCGACATGGACCAGAGCCGCGAGAGCCGGGCCGTGCTCGACGCCTTCGCCGGCAGCAAAACTTTCCACCTGGGCGGCGAATTCACCAGTTCGGCCGAGGCGGAAAGCCACCTGAAGGACGGCACCCTGAAATTCGTGGTCGAGATTCCGCCCGATTTCGGCCGCGACCTGATGGAGAGCCGGCAACCCGAGATCGCCGTCTGGATCGACGGCGCCATGCCCTTCCGGGGCGAGACCACGCGGTCCTACACCAAGGCGGCGATCGCCCAGCGGCTGCAGGTGATCGCGGCGGAACAGGGGGTGGCGCTCGCCACCGACGCCTTCTCGGTCGTGAGCCGCTTCCGCTACAACCAATCCTTCAAGTCGGCCCCGGCGATCGTGCCGGGCGTCGTCATGCTGATGCTGGTGCTGATCCCCGCCATGATGACCGCGGTCGGCGTGGTGCGCGAAAAGGAAACGGGCTCGATCGCCAACTTCCGCTCGACCCCGGTGACACGCTTCGAGTTTCTGACCGGCAAGCAGGCGCCCTATGTCGCGATCGCCATGGTGTCCTTTTCGGCCATGCTGGTGCTCGCCGCCTTCCTGTTCAACGTGCCGGTGAAGGGCTCCTTCCTGGCCCTGGTCGGCGGCACCTTCGCCTATCTGGTGGCCACGACCGGCTTCGGCCTCCTGGTCTCCTCCTTCACCAAGTCGCAGCTCGCCGCGATCTTCGCCACCGCCATCATCGCCATCATCCCGGCGGTGAATTTCTCCGGCCTTCTGGTGCCCGTCTCTTCGCTCTCGGGCGGCGGGCGGATCTTCGGCCTGCTGTTCCCGGCCGGCTGGTATCAGCAGATCAGCGTCGGCGCCTTCACCAAATCGCTCGGCTGGCTCGACCTCTGGGAGAACCATGCCGCCCTGGTCGGCTTCGCCGTGGTCTACATCGTGGCGTCGATGATCACCCTCTCGAAGCAGGAGCGTTGAGATGAGGGACCGGATCGCCACCATCTTCCGCCTGGGCATCAAGGAACTGCGCTCGCTTCGGGCCGATCCGGTGATGCTGTTCCTGGTCTTCTACACCTTCACCATCGCGATCTATACGGTCGCCACGGGGGCGCGTTTCGACGTTCACGATGCCGCCGTCGCGGTCGTCGACGAGGATCATTCGGCGCTCTCCTTCGCGATCGCCGATGCGATCCGGCCGCCGCAGTTCAAGGCACCGGTCGAGATCGACGCGACCGCGGTCGACCGCGCGCTGGACGAGGGGCGTTACGTCTTCGTGATCGACATTCCGCCCAAGTTCGAGAGCGACGTGCTGGCCGGACGCCGGCCCGACCTGCAGATCAACATCGACGCGACCGCCATGACCCAGGCGGGCAACGGCCTCGCCTATCTGCGCTCGATCCTGTCGGACACGGTGGCCAAACGCCTCGCCCACGACATGCCGGCGGCGGGGGGGCCGATCAACCTGGTGACCCATGCCAGGTTCAACCCGAACCTCGCCTCCGAATGGTTCACGCCGGTGATGCAGGTGATCAACAATGTCACCATCCTGACCGTGATCCTGACCGGCGCCGCCTTCATCCGCGAGCGCGAGCACGGCACGATCGAACACCTGCTGGTCATGCCGGTGCGCCCGATCGACATCATGCTGGCGAAGGTCTGGGCCAACGGGCTGGTCATCGTGGTCGCCGCGATTCTCTCGCTGCTCGTCATCGTGCGCTGGATGCTGGGGGTGCCGCTGGCGGGTTCGGTGCCGCTCTTCATCGCGACGACCGTGCTCTATGAATTCTCGGTCGCCACCATGGGCATATTGCTGGCCACCTTCACCACCTCGATGCCGCAGTTCGGCCTGCTGGCCCTGCCCATCCTGATCGTGATGAACCTGCTCTCGGGCGCCACCACGCCGATGGACAGCATGCCGGTCTGGCTGCAGACCATGATGCAGGCCTCGCCCTCGACCCATTTCGTGGCGGCGGCCCAGGCCGTGCTCTATCGCGGCGCCGGGGTCGGCGTGATCGCCGACCGGCTGCTCGCGCTCGCCGGCATCGGCGCCCTCTATTTCGTGGTCGCCGCCACCCGCTTCCGTTCGACCCTGTCCTCGATGCGGAGCTGATCTTAAGGGTTGGGCTTGGTCCCGCCACCGAGCCCGCCCGGGGCGAAGACCCCGCCGTAGGGCGTCGACGGGGCGGGGGCGGGGGCCGGAGCTGCCGGCGTGCCGCCGAGGCCGCCGGGGGCGAAGACGCCGCCGTAAGGGGTCGAGGGCGCGGGGGCGCTGCCGCTGCTCTCCGGTGCCGGTGCCGCGGGCAGCCGCTGTTCGTCGAACAGGCGCTGCTGTTCGCGCCGCTTGGCGTCCAATATGTCCTGCTGGCAGGCGCTGCTGTCGTAATGCGAGCCCTCGTAGATCGCGACGCCGACCACGGCGGCCAGGATGGCGCCCACGGTGGCAGGGTGGCGCAGGAAGGCTGCGGCCGGATTGCCCAGGATGCGCTGGGCCGCGGCCCCGCCCTGGGCCAGCGCATTGGCGCGGCGCTGCCAGGCTTCGTGCACGATCGCGCCGAACAGGGTGGTGGCGATGATCACCACGGCGACCGCCGAGATCGAAGGATCGATGCCGAGCCGGACCTTGGAGGCGAGTTCGGTGGTGAAGGTGCTCTCCGCCACGATCGAGAACACCGTGGTGTTGTAATTCTCCAGCGAGGCGAGGAAGGCCAGCACCGCGCTCGAGAAGATCGCGGGACGCAGGAAGGGTAGCAGGATCTTCACGAAGGCCTGGCCCGGCGTCGCCCCCATGTCGAGCGCCGCTTCCATCAGCGTGTGGTCGAAGCGCTGGATGCGGGCCATGAACACCAGCATCGAATAGGCCGAGATGAAGCAGACCTGGCCCAGAATGGTCAGGAAGAAGCCGTTGAAGAAGACCGAGTCGAAGCCGAAGCCGAGACCGCCGCCGATCTTGCCCCAGAACAGCAGGGTCGAGATGCCGATCACGATGCCCGGCATCAGGATGGGCGAGATGAAGACGGTATAGAGCATGCCGCGCAGCCGAGGACCGACCTCGGAGAGGGCGAGCGCCGCGGCGAGGCCGACCGGTGTCGCGACGAGCACGACGCCGGCCCCGATGAAGAGCGAATTGCCGAGCCCGTGGACCAGCTTGGCGTCGGCCGCCAGCTTGCCGAACCAATCGGTGGTGAAACAGTCCCAGGGCACGATCCGGGGGAAGGACGACGAGTTGAAGGCCGTCACCACCATGATGATCAGCGGCCCGAACAGATAGGCGAAGAACAGCAGGCAGAAGGTCGCGGTGCCGAAGCGGACGAGGGCGGACGACGTCATCGGCCGATCTCCCCGATCTTCACCTTGAAGACGCGCATCATCAGGAAGGTGAACAGGATGCAGACGGCGACCAGGATCACCGCATAGGCCGAGCCGCGCGGCCAGTTCGACGCCTCGTTGAACCACTGGTAGACGAGCTGGGTGAACCACAGGTTGGACGGCCCGCCCAGGATCTGCGGCGCTGCCAGGGCACCCGTTGTCAGCATGAAGACCATGGTGCAGCCCGATGCGATGCCGGGCTTGGCCATGGGGATCACCACCCGCCAGTGGATGCGCCACCAGCTCGCCCCCATGTCGCGCGCCGCCTCGATCTGGTTGCGATCGAGGGCTTCGATCGCATTGTAGATCGGGAAGATCATCAGGAGGATGTAGGCATAGGTGAGCCCGGCGTAGAGGGCGACATCTTCCCGGATGAAGTCGATCGGCTCGTCCCAGAAGCCGAGCGCCTGGCCGAGGCCGTTCACGAGGCCGGTCGCGCCGAAGATGATGCGGAAGGCGAAGGCGCGCAGCACCTCGTTCACCCAATAGGGCACGATCAGGCCGATCACCATGAGCCGCGCCGCCGCCGGCCGGGCGCCGTGCGCCAGCACGAAGGCGATCGGGTAGCACAGCACCACGTCGAAGATCGTGACGATCACCGAGGCGAGCACCGTCTTCACCATGATCATGACGTGGAGCGCGTTGAAGCTGCCGTCGTTGCCGAACAGGAAATAGGCGTAGTTCGAGAGCGTGTAGACATCCTTCGGCCCGCCACGCTCGGCCGGCGGCAGATTGTGGCCGAAGGAAATCTCGACCATGGCGATCTGCGGCAGCACGATCAGCACGAAGACCCAGAGGCTGACCGCGATGGTGACGAAGAGGCCGACGCCGGTGCCGTAGCGGGCGAACAGCGGCTTGATGTCCTGGATCAGGCGCATCGTCTCACCCCTTGGCCAGCGGCCCGTCGGGCAGCACCAGGGCGCTCTCGACGTCGAAGGTCACGTCGATCGGGCCGTCGCCGAACTCGGCCAGGCGGCCGTCGTTGACCAGCATCATGCGCAGCCGCTGGCCCGCCGCCTCGAGCAGCAGGTGGCGGGCATTGCCCTCGAATTCGTCGCCGATCCGGCTGGCCTTGATCACATTGGCGCCGTCCGCCCCCGGCCGCATCTGTTCGGGACGGACGAAGAGCAGGCAGGCATCGCCCGGCTGGTAATGGCGCCCGCCGGCGGCGATGCCCCGGAACCTCAGCCCGTCCGCCGCCTCGATCTCGACCACGAGGTCGTCCCGCGCCGTGACCTTGCCCGGGATCGCATTGGTCTCGCCGACGAAGGAGGCGACGAAGGCGGTCTTTGGCTTGTCGTAGAGGGTGACCGGGTCCGCCACCTGTTCGATCACGCCCCGGCTCATCACCGCGACCCGGTCGGACATGGTCAGTGCCTCGCCCTGGTCGTGGGTGATGTAGATGAAGGTCAGGCCGACCCGGCGCTGGATCTCGCGGAGTTCCGTCCGCATGTGCTGGCGGAGCTTGAGGTCGAGGGCGGAGAGCGGCTCGTCCAGCAGCAATATGTCGGGCTGCACGGCCAGGGCGCGGGCGATCGCGACGCGCTGGCGCTGGCCGCCGGATAATTCGGTCACCCGCTTCTCGCCCTGGCCGGGCAGGGCGATCAGGTCCAGCAGTTCGTCGGCGCGTTTCCGCCGTTCCTTCTTGGAGATGCCGCGCACCTCGAGCGGGAAGGCGATGTTGTCGGCCACCGACATCAAGGGGAAGAGGGCGAGATTCTGGAAGATCAGCGCGGTCGGCCGCTTGTTGGGGCCGACCCCCTTCATGTCCTGGCCGCCGATCAGCACGCGGCCCTCGCTCGGCTGGACGAAGCCGGAGACGCAGCGGAGCAGGGTGGTCTTGCCGCAGCCGGAGGGGCCCAGGAACGAGAAGAATTCGCCGCCCGCTATTTCGAGATGGGCGTTGTCGACCGCCAGATAGTTGCCGAAGCGGATCGAGACATGATCCAGGGTGACGTTCTTGGTCATGCACGCATCCGTTCGCGTCGGGTTACAAGGGGACGGGTGACATTACAGAAAACATCCGGACCGGTGCGCCCCCCGCACCGGTCCGGACTGCCGTCACGCGCTCTTGAACTTGTTGACAAATTCCGCGCGCTTTTCGGCATACCAGGGCTGTTCCGGCGGCCAGGGGTTCAGCTTGGCCAGGGCGTCGCCGGGATAGGCGTCGGCGAAATTCTTGGCATAGACGTCGCCGCCGAATTTCTCCGCCCCGATGACCGGGGAATTGTAGCCGTGGGTCTTGATCGCCGTGCCGGCCAGCTCGGGGTCGTAGCAGGCTTCGATGAAGGCATAGACCTGGTCGATGTTCTTGGCCCCGACCGGCAGGGCCATGCCGTCGACCCAGGCCATGGCGCCTTCGACGGGGGCGCGGTACATCACCGGCTCGCCCGCGGTCTTGAGCGCGATCGGCGGGCCGTCCCAGGTCTGGCCGACGATCACGCCCTCGTTCAGGAGGCCGTTCTTCTGGGTGTCGGCGTCGTCCCAGAGCAGCTTCAGGTTCTTCTTCTTCGAGATGCAGTATTCGGTCAGCTTGGTCCAGGTCTCGGCCATCTTCTCGGGCGTCTTATAGGCTTCCCACATGGTGCCCGGGGCCCATTTGCCGGCATGTTCCAGGGCGAGGCCGGCACCCAGCATCACGGAATGGCCGCGGCCCATGGTCTTGCCCGCGTTGGCGTCGTCCCAGATATCGCCGTAGGAGGGGAATTCGCCCGCCGGCTTGAACTTGTCGGTGCGCCAGGCGACGCCCTCGGTGCCCCAGATGTGCGGGATCCACATCTGGCCCTTGCCGCCGAAATTCCAGTTGGTCTCGCCCGCCTTGGCCATGGCGGGGTTCACCTTGTCGATCGCGATCTTCTTCATGTCGAAGGGCTGGGTCAGGCCCAGCGGCTCCCACAGCGGCGAGCGATTCATGGTCGGGGTGATGATGTCGAAGCCCTGACCGTTCGTCGCCTTCATCTTGTTCAGGATGTCGTCGTTCGAACCGATGCCGGTGAAATTGATCTTGATGCCGGTTTTCTTGGTGAAGGCGTCGCGGAAGGAGTCGGGCAGATAGTCCGACCACATCATGATGTCGATCTCGCCCGACGAGGCGAGGGCGCTGCGCCGCACGATGGCGGGCGCGCCGAGAATGACGCCGCCCGCGGCGACGCCCTTCAGCACGGAACGACGGCTGATGCCCCTGTCCATGCGTTTCTTGGATGCCATGACCCACTCCTTCCCCTGGATGCGCCTGCTCGCTGTCCGCCGCAGGATTGGTGCGGCGCAAAAACGCTAGGTCGAGAGAGCGAAGCGGTATTAGATCCACAGGAAGAATTCTTTGGTGCCAGGAACCGGGAATGAGTCTGCTGGACCGCTATTTCATCGAGCCCCTGGACCGCAGGCGCGGATTGCAGCAGCAGGTGCACGAACGCCTGGTCGAGGCGATCCTGGACGGCGGCGTGCCCCCGCACGAACCCCTGCCGCCGACGCGCGACCTGGCGGAGCAGATCGGCGTCTCGCGCAACACGGTGGTCCTGGTCTACGAGCGGCTGGTCGAGGACGGCTATCTCACACCGGTGAAACGCCGCGGCCATTTCATCAACGAGCAATATGTCCGCCAGCAGCTCACCGTGCCGTCGGCCTTCCGCCCCTCGGCCCTGTTCCGCGGCGACGAGGCGGAGGGCAAGGCCTGGGCGGAACGCCTGCGCCTCCATCCCTCGCTGAACCGCAACATCGTGAAGCCGGCCAATTGGCGCGACTTCCGCTATCCCTTCATCTATGGCCAGGTGACCACGGACAAGATCTCGATCGCGCGCTGGCGCGACTGCACCCGTCTCGCCGGCACGCCCTATCACGCCAATGCCTGGGTCGGCGACCTGATCGACGCCGACGACGCCCTGCTGGTCGAACAGGTGATCTCCCGCGTGCTGCCCCAGCGCGGCCTGAAGGCCCGGCCGGAGGAAGTGCTGATCACCATCGGCTCGCAGAACGCGCTCTACATGGCGGCGAACCTGCTGGCCGGCCCCGGCGTCCGCGTCGGGGTGGAGGATCCCGGCTATGTCGATGCGCGCAACATCTGGCGTGTCACCGGGGCGGAGCTTGTACCGCTCTCGGTCGACGGCAACGGTATCGTGGTGGACGAGCGGCTGGGCGGCTGTTCGATCGTCTATGTGACGCCCAGCCACCAGTCGCCGACCAGCGTGACCATGACCCTGTCGCGCCGGCTCGCCCTGGTCGAGGCGGCCCGCCAGCGCGATCTCCTGCTGGTCGAAGACGATTACGAGCACGAGCTGAATTTCATCGGCGCCCAGCGCGGCGCCTTGAAGAGCTTCGACAATTCGGGCCGCACGATCTATCTGGGCTCGCTCTCCAAGGCGCTGTTCCCCGGGCTCCGGCTCGGCTTCGCGGTGGCGCCCGAACCCCTGATCCGCGAGATGCGGGCACTGCGCCGCCTCATGTATCGCCACCCCTCCGGCCTCGATCAGCGGGCGATGGCGATCTTCATCCTCGAAGGCCATCTCGACGCCCATATCCGGCGGAGCCGCGACCAGCTCGCCCGCAAATGGACCGTGATCAATCGCGAGATCGGCCAGCTCCTGCCCGATTGCCGGCCGACCGTGACGACCGGCGGTTCCTCGGTCTGGCTGCGCCTGCCGGCGGGCATCGACTGCTGGGATCTGCAGCGTGCCGCCGCGCGCCGCTCCGTGCTGATCGAGCCGGGCGACATCCATTTCCTCTCCGAAGACGCGCCGCGCAATTTCATCCGCCTCGGCTTCGCCGCCCTGGGCCTCGAGCAGATCGCGCCGGGCCTCGCCGAACTACAGCTCGCGATCGATGATCTGCGCCGCGGGGGGCCATGAGCGAAAGGGGCTGGCGCGGACCCGCCCGGCTTGGCACCCTGCGCCCCGTTAACGAATTATCGGGGAGAGACGCATGACTTCGGCCGACATCCTGTTCCGCCCGTTCGACGTGAAGACGCTGCACCTGAAGAACCGGGTGGTGATGGCGCCGATGACGCGCGATTTCTCGCCGAACGGCGTGCCGGGGGACAATGTCGTCGCCTATTACCGCCGGCGAGCGGCGGGCGGCGTCGGCCTGATCATCACCGAGGGCACGACGATCGATCATCCCGCCGCCTCGGGCTCGGACAGCTACCCGCGCTTCCACCATGATGCGCTGGACGGCTGGGCCAAGGTGGTCGCTGCGGTGCACGAGGAGGGCGGCAAGATCGCCCCTCAGCTCTGGCACCTCGGCATGATGCGGAACCCCAAGCAGGTGTTCAATCCGGAGGTCGCCAGCGTCGGCCCCTCCGGCCTCAAGGTCCCGGGCAAGCTGGTCGGCCATGCGCTCTCGGAGAGCGAGATCGCCGATATCATCGCCGCCTTCGCCAAGGGCGCGGCGGACGCCAAGCGCCTCGGCTTCGATGCC
Source organism: Zavarzinia sp. (assembly GCF_041650655.1). GTDB lineage: Bacteria > Pseudomonadota > Alphaproteobacteria > Zavarziniales > Zavarziniaceae > Zavarzinia. The sequence goes on along the minus strand of NZ_JBAZKR010000021.1, from coordinate 41,707 downwards.
GCGGAATTCCACGGCGCCCACGGCTATCTGATCGACCAGTTCTTCTGGGACGGCACCAATGTCCGGACCGACGCCTGGGGCGGTGATCTGGTCGCCCGTGCCCGCTTCGGCCTCGAGGTCGTCAAGGCGGCGCGGGCCGCCGTCGGCCCCGACTTCCCGCTGATCCTGCGCCTGTCGCAGTGGAAGCAGCAGGACTTCACCAAGCGCCTGGCCGACACGCCGGCCGAATGGGAAGCCTTCGTCACCCCCTTCGTCGATGCCGGGGTCGATGTCTTCCACTGCTCGACCCGGCGCTTCTGGGTGCCGGAATTCGAGGGCTCGGACCTCAACCTGGCGGGCTGGACCAAGAAATTCACCGGCAAGCCGACCATCTCGGTCGGCTCGGTCGGCTTGAACGGGACAGAGGATTTCATCGCCGCCTTCCGGGGCGAGGGGGCGGCGGTCGCCGGCCTCGACGACCTCGTCGCGCGCATGGAACGGGGTGAATTCGACCTGGTCGCGGTCGGCCGCGCCCTGCTCGCCAATCCCGACTGGGCCAATCTGGTGCACGCCGGCCGCTACGCCGACCTCAAAGCCTTCGGCCCGCAGTATCTGACCGAACTGGTCTGAAACGGGGGCCGTACCCCACTTCGTCATGGCCGGGCTCGACCCGGCCATCCACGATTACTCGCTGCCGACTGTGTTCGCGTGGATGCCCGGGACGAGCCCGGGCATGACGGTTTGGGGAGTATCCGGGCGGCTCAGCGCGCCTTTTCTTCCTTCAGCGAGGGCAGGAAGATCGTCAGGATGCCCAGCGCCGGCAGGAAGCTGCACAGCTTGTAGACATATTCGATCCCCGTCGTGTCGGCGATGTCGCCCAGCACGGCGGCCCCGAGGCCGCCAAGGCCGAAGGCGAAGCCGAAGAACAGGCCGGCGACCATGCCGACCCGGCCCGGCATCAGCTCCTGGGCATAGACCACGATCGCCGAGAAGGCGGACGACAGGATCAGACCGATCGCGATCGACAGCACGCTGGTCCAGAACAGGTCGGCATAGGGCAGCGCCAGGGTGAAGGGCAGCACGCCCAGGATCGAGCCCCAGATCACATATTTCCGCCCGATGCGGTCGCCGATCGGCCCGCCCGCGATGGTGCCCACCGCGACGGCGCCCAGGAAGATGAACAGGCGCACCTGGGCTTCTTCGATCGAGAGGTGGAAACGGTCGATCAGGAAGAAGGTGTAATAGCTCTGGAAGCTCGACATATAGATGAACTTCGAGAACATCAGGGTGATCAGGATCGCGATCGCGGTGGCGACCCGCCGGCGCGACAGCACGACACCGTCGACCGCGGCGCGCTTCGGCTTGCCGGCCGAAAGACGGCGCGGACCGTACCATTGTCCGACCTGCCATAGCACGGTCATGCCCAGCAGGGCGACGGCGGTGAACCAGCCGACCGCGCTCTGCCCGTTGGGCAGGATCACGAAGGCGGCGACCAGGGGACCCACGGAAGAGCCGAAATTGCCGCCGACCTGAAACAGCGACTGGGCGAGCCCATGCTGCCCGCCGGAGGCGAGCCGGGCGACGCGCGAGGATTCCGGATGGAAGATCGACGAGCCGACGCCCAGCATGGCGGCACCTGCCAGCACCATGGGATAGGACCCGGCCTGCGAGATGACGGCGAGGCCGGCCAGCGTGCTGCCCATGCCGACCACCAGCGAATAGGGCTTCGGATGCCGGTCGGTATAGATCCCGACGATCGGTTGCAGGATCGAGCCGGTCATCTGATAAGTCAGGGTGATCATGCCGATCTGGCCGAAGTCGAGGGCGAAATTCCCCTTCAGCATCGGATAGATCGCCGGCAGCAGCGACTGCATCAGATCGTTCAGGAGATGGCAGAAGGAGATCGCCAGCAGGATCGCATAGGCGGTCCCCGCCGTATCGGCCGCGGCCGGCCCGGCGCGATTGGCCGTGGTGTCGCTCAAGTCGTCCTCCCATCCTGCCGAGGCGGCAGCAGCATTTCCCGAGGCGCTGCATCTTATTATGCTTGCAAAGACCTTCTATCGACGGCGGGTCTGTTTCTTTCGCGAGTGGGCCATGGTCCGGAATGTCAGCATTGCAGAATATGAAGCCGTGCCGCGGGCGGTGCTGGCGGTCGGCAACGACTATCCGGCCGGCTACGAGCGCGAGCCGCACAGCCACCGGCGCGGCCAGCTCCTCTATGCCATCTCGGGCGTGATGCTGGTCGGCGCCGCCGGGGGCACCTGGCTGGTGCCGCCGGACCGGGCGGTGTGGATCCCGCCGGGCATCGTGCACAGCATGCGCTCGACCGGCGCGCCGCTCGGCACCCGGAGCCTGTTCATCGAGCCCGAGGCGATCGACGGTCTGCCGGAGGATTGCCGGGTGGTGCGCATCACTGCCCTGATGCGCGCCCTGATCCTGGAGGCGGTCGACCTGCCCCTCGAATACGACATGGAGGGGCGGGGCGGCCTCGTCATGAACCTCCTTCTGCACGAACTGCGCAGCCTGCCGACCGTGCCGGTCAGCCTGCCGATGCCGGGCAGCGGGCCGTTGGTCGAACCGTGCCGGCGCTTCGCCGAGGCGCCGGATCCCCATGCCTCGATCGACGACTGGTGCCGGGGGCTGGGCATGAGCCGGCGCAGCTTCACCCGCCTGTTCCGCGAGGCGACCGGCCTGAGCTTCCAGCAATGGCGCCAGCGCGCCTGCCTGATGGCGGCGATGCCGCGGCTGGGCGCCGGGCTGTCGGTCACCACTGTCGCCCTCGACCTCGGTTACGACAGCCCTGCCGCCTTCACCACGATGTTCCGCCGCATCCTGGGCGAGGCGCCGAGCCGCTATTTCCGCCATGCCGCCGAGGGGTCTTTGTCGCACGCCGAAGCGTGATAGGCTCCCCCGCCCCAACGAACGACCGATCATGCCCTTCCGATCCCTGCGCGACTTCATCGAACGCCTCGAATCCGCCGGCCGCCTGGTGCGGGTGACCGAGCCGGTCTCGACCGTGCTCGAAATGACCGAGATCCAGACCCGGCTGCTGGCCGAAGGCGGCCCCGCCGTCATCTTCGAAAAGCCGATCCGGGCCGACGGTACCATGTCGCCCTATCCCGTCCTGGTGAATCTCTTCGGCACGGTCGAGCGGGTCGCCTGGGGCATGGACCGCGAGCCGCACCAGCTCCGCGAGGTGGGCGAGACGCTGGCCTTCCTGAAGCAGCCGGAACCGCCGGGCGGGCTTCGTGAAGCCTGGGCCATGCTGCCCCTGGTCAAGACCGTGATGGCGATGAAGCCGAAGACGGTGGGCGGTGCGCCGGTCCACGAGGTGGTGCTGACCGGCGATCAGGTCGATCTTTCCGACTTGCCGGTGCAGAGCTGCTGGCCGGGCGAACCGGCGCCGCTGATCACCTGGCCCCTGGTGGTGACCAAAGGCCCGGGCGAGGGGCGGGAGGACAGTTTCAACCTCGGCATCTACCGGATGCAGGTGACCGGCAAGAACACCACCCTGATGCGCTGGCTGAAGCATCGGGGCGGCGCCCAGCACTACCGCCGCTGGGCGCAAGAAAAGCGCGAACCCCTGCCGGCTGCCGTGGTCCTGGGCGCCGATCCGGGCACCATCCTGGCGGCGGTGACGCCGGTGCCGGATACGCTGTCCGAATATCAGTTCGCCGGCCTGCTGCGCGGCCAGAAGGTCGAGCTGGTCGACTGCAAGACCGTGCCGCTCAAGGTCCCGGCCCAGGCCGAGATCGTGCTCGAAGGCTATGTCAGCCTGGACGATTTCGGCGACGAAGGTCCCTACGGCGACCATACGGGTTACTATAATTCGGTCGAGCCTTTCCCGGTCTTCACGGTGACCGCGATCACGCGGCGGCGCGACCCGATCTATCTCTCGACCTTCACGGGAAGGCCGCCGGACGAGCCGAGCGTGCTCGGCGAAGCCTTGAACGAAGTCTTCATACCGCTGCTCGTCCAGCAGTTCCCGGAGATCGTCGACTTCTGGCTGCCGCCCGAGGGTTGCTCCTACCGGATCGCCGTGGTCTCGATGAAGAAGGCCTATCCGGGCCATGCCAAGCGGGTGATGATGGGCGTCTGGTCCTTCCTGCGCCAGTTCATGTACACGAAATGGGTGATCGTCGTGGACGACGACATCGATGCGCGGAACTGGAAGGATGTGATGTGGGCGATCTCGACCCGCATGGACCCGGTGCGCGACGTCACCCTGATCGAAGGCACGCCGATCGACTATCTCGACTTCGCAAGTCCCGAATCCGGCCTAGGCGGCAAGATCGGTCTCGACGCCACCAACAAATGGCCGCCCGAGACCAAGCGCGAATGGGGCACCAAGATCCGCATGGACGACCATGTGATCGAGCGGGTGGACAAGATGTGGTCCCGTCTCGGCCTGCCCGGCACGGGCAAGCCGATCTGGAAATAGGGTCAGACCGTCGGATCGCCCGGGCGGCCGATGGTGGCGACGCGGAGGATGTTGGTCGCGCCGGAAGTGCCGAAGGGCACGCCGGCGGTGATCACGATCTGATCGCCCGGCACGGCGAATTCCTGCACCGCCGCGGTCGCCCCGGCACGCTGCACCATCTCGGCGAAATTCTTCACGTCGTCGGTGACCACGCAGGTGAGGCCCCAGGCGAGAGCCAGACGGCGCGCGGTGTCGAGACTCGGGGTCAGCACCAGGATCGGCGTCTCCGGCCGTTCCCGCGCGGCACGCAGCGCGGTCGAGCCCGTGGAGGTGAAGGTGACGATGCAGGCCGCCTTCACCGTGGCGGCGACTTGGCGGGCAGCGGCGGTGATGGCATCGGCCGTGGTCTCGCCCGGGCTCTCGCGCTGGGCGTGGATCAGGCGGTCGTAGACGATGTCGCGCTCGGCCTGTTCGGCGATCCGGCTCATGGTCGCGACGGCTTCGCGGGGGAAGCTGCCGGCAGCCGATTCGGCAGACAGCATCACGGCGTCGGCGCCGTCGTAGACGGCGGTGGCGACGTCCGAGACTTCGGCCCGGGTCGGCACCGGGGCGGTGATCATGCTCTCCAGCATCTGGGTCGCGACCACGACCGGCTTGCCGGCGGCCCGGGCCTTGGCGGTCAGGCGCTTCTGGATGCCCGGCACGGTTTCGAGCGGCAGTTCGACGCCGAGGTCGCCGCGCGCCACCATGATGGCGTCCGACTCGGCCAGGATGCCGTCGATCTGTTCGACCGCCGAAGGCTTCTCGATCTTGGCGAGGACGCCGGCCCGGCCCTGGACGATCGCCTTCAGGGCGGCGACGTCTTCGGGCTGTTGGACGAAGGAGAGGGCGATCCAGTCGACCCCGATTTCCAGCGCGAAGTCGAGATCGCGCAGGTCCTTCGGCGTCATGGCGGCGAGCGGCAGGATGGCGTTCGGGACGTTGACGCCCTTGCGGTCGGAGAGCCGCCGGCCCTCGACGATGCGCGCCTCGGCGCGTTCGCCTGTCGTCGTCTCGATCATCAGGCGGACGCGGCCGTCATCCAGCAGAAGCTCGGTGCCGGGCCGCATGGCGGCGAAAATCTCGGGATGTGGCAGGCAGACCCGGCTGGCGTCGCCCGGTGTCTCGTCCATGTCGAGGGTGATGCGGTCGCCCGGGGCGACCTCGATGCTGCCGGCGGCGAAGCGCCCGATGCGCAGTTTCGGTCCCTGCAGGTCGGCCAGGATGCCGATCGGCCGGCCCAGCTCCGCCTCGACCGCGCGCACGGCGGCAAAGCGGGCGCGATGGTCGTCGTGGCTACCGTGGCTCATGTTCAGGCGGAAGACGTCGGCCCCCGCCTGATAGAGGGCCTTGATGGTCTCGCTGTCGGACGAGGCGGGACCCAGGGTGGCGATGATGCGGGCGCGGCGGCTTCTGAATTTTTTCATGGGCCGAAGGGTAACGCCGCCATCGTGTCGCCGCCACGGCCAATCGGTGACGGAACGTTGACCAAAATGACGCGGAAATCATTCACGTTTGTCCGCGTCGGGCCGGTTTCCACCAAGTCGCCGAGGGCGGCGAAGAAGTCGGCTGAGCGGTTCTGCGCCAGCATGGCCGCGGCATCCATCCCGGCCGCCTGCGCCCGGGCCAGGGTCGTGGGATCGATCCGGGCGCCGGCGTCGGCCGCCGTGCCGTCGATCCCGTCGCTGTCGCAGGCGAGCGCCATGATGTCCGGGGCGCCGCCCAGGGCCAGGGCGAGACCCATCAGATATTCCTTGTTGGGCCCGCCGGCCCCGTCGCCCGCGACGGTGACGGTGAGTTCCCCGCCGGAGATGATGGCGGTCGGCCCGCCGCCCGCGACCGCGGCGGCGATCATGGCGTGCGCGGCGCCGACCTGGCGCGCTTCACCCTCGATCCGGTCGCCCAGTTCGATCACCCGGAGCCCGGAGGCGCGTGCCGCCGTCGCAGCCGCCGCCAGCATGTCGGCCGGGCGGAGGATCAGCCGGGCCTGCGAGCGGGTGAGGCGGGGCTCGCCCGGCTTCGGCGTCTCAGCCGCCGGATCGGCCAGGTGGCGGCGTACGGCGGGCGGCGGCTCGATGCCCCACCGGGCCAGGATCGCCGCCGCCTCGGAAAGGGTGGAGGGATCGGGCAGGGTCGGGCCGGAGGCGACCAGCGCCGGATCGTCGCCCGGCACGTCGGAGACGATCAGGGCCTCGACCGCGGCGGGATGGGCAGCGAGGGCGAGCCGGCCGCCCTTGATCGCCGAGAGGTGTTTGCGCACGACGTTGATCTCGCCGATCGGGGTTCCGGCGCGGAGCAGGGCGCCGGTCACCGCCCGTTTGTCCGCGAGCGAGAGGCCGGGGGCCGGCAGGCTCATCAGCGCCGAACCACCGCCCGAGATCAGGGCGACCACGAGATCATCCGGGCCGAGGCCGCCGACCTTCTCCAGGATGCGAGCGGCGGCGGCAGTGCCGCCACCGTCGGGCAGGGGGTGGCCGGCCTCGATCACCTCGATCCGGCGGCACGGCAGGCCGTGGCCGTGGCGGGTCACCACGAGGCCGCCGAGCGGGCCGTCCCATTCGTCTTCGAAGGCGGCGGCCATGGCAGCGGCGGCCTTGCCGGCGCCCACCACGACGGTCCGCCCGCGCGGGCGTCCGGGCAGGTTGCGGCGGGTCGCGGCGCCGGCGTCGGCCCCGGCGAGGGCGGCCTGGAAGAGCGAGTCGCGAAGGTCTCCGTCCATGGCTCAGCCTGCCCGCCGGGCGACCAGGATGCCCGCCATGATGAGGCCGGCGCCCAGGGCCTGGACGGGCCCCAGCGCCTCGCCCAATACGACCCAGCCGAGCAGGGCGGCGGACAGCGGTTCGACCAGGATGACCAGGGACGACAGGCCGGCAGGCAGGTGGCCCATCGCCTCGGCGATCAACCCCTGGCCCGCCGCCTGGGACACCCAGGCGAGGCCGAGCAGGACGGCGAAACCGTGCCAACTGGTAGGCAGGATCGATTCGCCCGAGATCAGCGCGATGACGAGCAGGCCGAGTGCCGTCACCATGCTGGACCAGAGCATCAGGCGGGCGGCATCGATCCGGTGCCGCAGGTCCTTGACCGCCAGCAGATAGGTGCCGAAGAAGAAGGCGGTGACCAGGGCGAGCCCGTCGCCCAAGGCATGATCGGCGCCGATCGTGAAGGAATCGGCGATCAGGCAGGCCGCACCGCCGACCGTGAGGGCGAGGCCGGCAAGGAACACCGGCCGCGGCTTCTCGCCGAACAGGGCCCATGCGCCGAAGACCACGAAGACCGGGGCGAAATTGGCGAACAAGGTCGAATTGGCGACCGAGGTGAAATGGATAGACCAATGCCAGGTGGCGAGGTCGCCGGTGAACAGGAGGCCGGCGATCAGCAGGCGCCGGCGCGAGCCTGCGGGCAGCGCCGGACTGGCGTTGCCGCGCTTCGCCGCGACCTGCGCCCAGGCCCAATAGAGCGGCAGGGCGAGGGTGAGGCGCCAGAAGCCGGTCGCCGTCGGCCCCAGTTCCGAGAGGCGGACGAAGATTGGCGAGCAGCCGATGGCGGCGGCGCCCGCCACCAGGGCGGGCAGGGCCCAGGTGGGCGCGGGGGCCGAAGGGGCCGAAGTGGCGGTGGACGCGGTCATGGCCGCGACTTATAGCCTCACGCCGCCGGGCCGCCTATGGCGATCGGGGAAATGCGGGCTTGTGCCCGGCGCCGGTCTCGCTACCCTCTCGCGCGGGTGCAACGGTTCGGGTACAGCGGTTTGGGAGGGCGTGTGAGCACGGCATTATCGCCGGTGACGGCACCGGCCACCGCCTGGTGCCTGAGCGAGGGCCACGCCGGCATGGAGACCCAGGTGGTCGGCCTGGCCGAAGCACTGGGCCTTTCCTACGAGACCAAGCGGGTGCGCGCGCGCCGGCCCTGGGACTGGCTGCCCGGCCGCCTGTGGTTCCGTCCCTTGGCGGCACCGACGGCGGACAGCGATTCCCTGCAGCCGCCCTGGCCCGACGTGGTGATCTCGACCGGCAATGTCGCGGCCCCCCTTGCCGTCGCCATCAAGGCGGCCAGCGGCGGGCGCACGCGCCTCGTCCACCTGCAAAATCCCAAGATGGCGCTCGGCCTGTTCGACGTCGTCGTGGCGCCGCGCCACGACCGTCTGTCCGGGCCCAATGTGATCGAGACCAGGGCCGGGCTGCACCGCGTCACACAGACCAAGATCCAGGCCGGGGCGGACCAGTGGCGCGACCGATTCGCCCATATGCCGCGGCCCCTGATCGGGGTTCTGCTGGGTGGCTCGAACCGGCGCTACCTGCTCGACCGGCGCACCGGGGCCGAACTCGGGGCGAGGCTCGCCGCGGCGGCGGCTGCCGTCGGTGGCAGTCTCGCCGTGACGCCGTCACGCCGCACCGGCCCCCCGGCGATGGAGGGCCTGCGCGAGGCGCTGGGCGACCGGCCGCGCTTCATCTGGGACGGCAAGGGCGACAATCCCTATTTCGGCCTGCTCGGCCTCGCCGATCATCTGGTGATCACAGCCGATTCGGTTTCGATGATCTCGGAAGCGCTGATCACGGGAAAACCCGTGCATGTCGCACGCCTGCCCGGGCGCTCGCGCCGGCTCGGCCGCTTCGTCGACGATCTCGTCGCCGATGGTTACGTGCGCTGGTTCGACGGGCGTTTCGACGCCTGGCATTACGAGCCGCTGGACGAGATGCCCCGCATCGCGGCCGAAGTCAGGCGGCGCCTCTTTCCGTGATCGCGTCGAGCCGGTCCAGGGTGGCCGCGACCACCGTGTCATAGAGGGCCAGGCGCTGCTCGATGGCGCCGGGTGGCAGCGGCACCGGCCCGTCCAGGCGGATGCTGCGGGCGACCGTGGTGATGCCCGCGGCGCCCAGTTGCGACGCCATGCCCTGGATCGTGTGGGCCGCCTCGCGGACGTGGAAGGCGTCGCCGGCGGCGACGGCGCGATGCAGTTTCTCGCTCTCCTCCGCCAGGGTGACGCGGAAGGAGCCGATCAGTTCGGCGATCGCGATGTCGCTCATCACGTCGCGCAATTCGTCGATGGCGCGGCGGTCGAAATCCGGATTGGCAGGGCCGAGGCGCAGCAGGTCGGCGGGCAGGGCGGCTTCCGCGGCGGCGGACGGCGCAGCCGATGCCGCCGGCTTGTTGGTGTCGAGCAGCCGGCGCAGGGTCGCCTCCAGCGCCTTCCAGTCGACCGGCTTGGTCAGCAGGGCGTCGACGCCCGAGCGCAGATAGACTTCCTTGTCCGCCGGCAGAGCGTCGGCGGTCAGGGCGACCACCGGGACAAGGGCGGCATTGCCTTCGAGGGCGCGGATATGGCCGAGGGCGGTCGGCCCGTCCATCACCGGCATCCGCATGTCGAGCACGATCAGGTCGAAGGGCCGGGCGGCATGAGCTTCCAGCGCCTTGCGGCCGTTCTCGACCGTGGTGACGTCGAAGTTGCGGCGCTTCAGTTGCTCCTGGATCAGGAAGCGGTTGATGTCGTTGTCTTCGGCCACCAGGATGCGCGGCAGGGTCTCTGCCGCCGGGACCTGGACATCGGCAGGGGGCTGGGGGCGCACCGTGGCTGCCACCACGGAGGCGGAGGGCCGGGCCGGGCTCAAGCCGGCGCGCAGATGGGCGGTGAACCAGAACAGGCTGCCCTGGCCGATCGCGCTGGCGACACCGATTTCGCCCCCCATCGCTTTGACCAGGCGTCGGCAGATGGCGAGGCCGAGGCCGGTGCCGCCGAAACGCCGCGAGGTCGAGGCATCGGCCTGCACGAAGGGTTCGAACAGCATGGCCTGGGTCGCGCTGGATATTCCGACCCCGGTATCCTGGACCTCGAAATGCAGGGTCTCGGGACTGGCGGGCAGGCGGTTGATGCGCACCGTGATCTCGCCGTCGTCGGTGAATTTCGCGGCATTGCCGACCAGGTTGGAGAGGACCTGCCGGAGCCGCGCCGGGTCGCCGTGCAGCCAGCGGGGCACGTCGTCGGCGATCACCGCCCGCAGCGTGATCTTCTTTTGTTCGCAGCGTGCGCGGAACAGGTCGACGGTCGAGTTCACGACGTCGTCCAGGTTGAAGTCGATCGCCTCGATGGCGACACCGGCCGACTCGATCTTGGAAAAGTCGAGGATGTCGTTCAGGACGTCGAGCAGGGCATTGGCGGAGGTATTCAGGATCTGGGCGTATTGCGCCTGTTCGCGGTTGAGCGGGGTCTGGCGCAGCAGGTCGAGCGTGCCGATGACGCCGGCCATCGGGGTGCGCAGTTCGTGGCTCATCATGGCGAGGAAGCGCGACTTGGCACGGTTCGCCTCGTTCGCCTGGTCGCGCGCCAGGGCGAGGTCGACGCGGTTGCGCTCGAGGTCGCGGAGCCGGCGGTAAAAGGCGACGGCACCGATGCCGAGGACGCCGAGGAAGGCGAAGAAGACGGTGATCGAGCTCCACTTGGCCTGCCACCAGGCGGCCGCCAGTTCGCCCCGTGCCACCGTCACGGCGATCGAAAGGCCGGTGCCGGGGACCGGGGCGCTGGCGCCGACGCGGGACCCGTCGGCCGGATGGGCAGCTTCGTCGGCCGCCACCATGTCGCCGCCTGACGGGTTTCCCGGCTGCAGGCTGTCGGTGGCGGTCCGCGCGACGATGCGGCCCCGGTTGTCATAGAGCGTGATGATGGAGGTCTCGCGGCGCCGGTAGGTGTTGAAGATGTCGGCGAAGTAGCTGGGTCGCAGAGCGGCGACCACCAGGCATTCCGGTCCCGCCCCCTTGGGCAGGCGGAGTGCTACGGGCACGACGGGCGCGCCATCGGCTGTGGTCAGGGCGATGCCTGCCACCGGCCTGCCCGAGCCGGCGACAGGGGGGGGCGAGAGCCACTGCGGGTCGGCCAGGCGGGGCGGCAAGTAGCGGCCGCCGCCGGCTGCGGCGACCAGGGCGCCCTCCGGGTCGTAGATTCCGATGTCGGCCACGGCGGCGCGCGCGTCCACCACCACCGAGAGGGCGTTCTGCAAACTCCAAGGGTCGGCGATGGGGCCGTCCGGCCCGGTCCGCTCGACGGCGATGCGGGTGCCGGCCAGGATGACCGCCTCGACCACTTCCAGGCTGCGGGCGGTCATCAGGGCACCCACGCCGGCGCCGCTGCGCAGGCTGTCGTCACCCTGGCCGATCGCGATCTGCCGCTCGACATAAAGATTGCCCAGGAAAGCCAGGACCAGGGCGAGTAGCACCAGGGCGATGCGCAGCATGAGCTGGCGCGGCCGCACCGGGCGGCGTCCCTTGTCCCGCTGGACTTTCATGACGGATCGTCGGTCAGATACATGCTGACAAATCTGGTGGACAAAGGTTAACCAACCCTCAGCGAGTGAGGGAAAGGGGAAGAGTGAATGGACGATGCAACGCGGACGATCCTCGAGGCTGCGGCTTTTCGCCGCTTGGTCGAGCATCTGCGCGCCCATACCGAGGTTCAGAACATCGACCTCATGAACCTCGCCGGCTTTTGCCGGAACTGCCTGTCCAACTGGCTGAAGGACGCGGCCGACGCAGCGGGCGTACCGCTATCGAAGGACGAAGCCCGCGAGGCGGTCTATGGCATGCCCTACGAGGAATGGAAGCGGTGCCATCAGACCGAGGCGACGCCCGAGCAGAAGGCGCTCTTTGCGGCTAAAGGCGGAGCGTGAGGCCATGGCGGAGCCGGTGCTGGAAGCCTAAGCTGCCGCCCATGCCGAGTAGTTTCTGGAGTGCGGGCGAATCGGATGAGCGGGAGAGCCCCGCGGCGTCGCTGACCAAGGCGGCGGCGGGTGCACCGTTGCGTCTGCGCACCCTCGTCCTGCTGCGTTGGCTCGCGATCGGCGGTCAGGTGGGGGCGCTGATCGTCGTCTCGGCGGTGCTGGGCTTTCCGTTGCCGGTCCCGGCGATCGTCATCCCGGTGCTTGCCTCGGTGCTGGTCAATATCGTGCTCCAGCTCGTCTATCCCGCGAGCAAGCGGCTGACCGAGCGCGAAGCCTATCTCTATCTCGCCTATGACGTGCTACAGCTCGCCGCCCTGCTCTATTTGACGGGCGGCCTGCAGAACCCTTTCTCGTTCCTGATCCTGGTGCCGGTCACCATTTCGGCCACCATCCTCGAGCTGGGGCTGACCATCGGCCTCGGTGCGCTCGCCCTCGCCTGCATCACCATCCTGTCGATCTTTCACCTGCCGCTGCCCTGGCGGGGCGACCCAGTCGACTTCGATCCGGTCTATCTGCTCGGCATCTGGGCCAGCCTGGCGCTCGGCATGGTCTTCATCGTGACCTATGCTTGGCGCGTTGCGGCCGAGGCGCGGCGTCTGTCCAGCGCCGTCGCCGCGACCCAGGACGCGCTCGCCAAGGAGCAGCAACTCTCCGCCCTGGGGGCGCTCGCCGCCGCGGCGGCGCATGAGCTGGGCACGCCGCTCGCCACGATCGCCATCGTGGCCGGCGAGCTGGCGGACGAATTGGGCGACGGCCCCCATGCCGACGACATCGAGATCCTGCAATCCCAGACCCGGCGCTGCCGCGAGATCCTGTCGCGCCTGTCGCGCCGGCCGGAGGACATGCGCGACACGACCTTCTCGATCCTGCCCCTGACCGCGCTGGTCGAGGCGGCGGCGGCGCCCCATATCCGGCGTCATGTCCGCTTCTCGCTCGAGATCGCGGGCAGCGGCCCCGAACCGCAGGTGAAGCGTAGCGCCGAGATCATCCACGGCATCGGCAATCTGGTCGAAAACGCCATGCGCTACGCGGCCGATCAGGTGGTGATCGTGGCCGATTGGGACGCCGACGAAGTCGTTGTCGCGGTCAGTGACGACGGCCCGGGCTTTCCGATCGAAGTCCTCGAATCCCTGGGCGAGCCCTATGTCACGACGCGGACCGGCGAAGGGCTCGGCCTCGGCGTCTTCATCGCCAAGACGCTGCTCGAGCATTCGGGTGGCAGGATCAGCTTCTTCAACCGGGTCGACGGTGGTGCCGAGGTTGCGATTCGCTGGCCCCGGCGCATATTGGACGTTGGAAATGCGGTGGTCGCCGCGGCTGCGACCATTCCCACAGAAAGTCGGGAAGTGAGATGACCATGGATATGATTTCGGCTCCCGGGCAGGTGGATGCCAGCCGGACCCTGCTGCTGGTCGACGACGACGATACCCTGCGCGAACGGCTGGCACGGGCACTGGCCAAGCGCGGTTATGCCGTCACCACGGCGGGTTCGGTCGCGGCCGGCATCGCTGCCGCGCGGACCAATCCGCCGCGCTTTGCGGTCTGCGATCTCAGGCTGGCCGACGGCAACGGGCTCGACGTGGTGGCGGCGATCCGCGAGACCAATCCCGATGCCCGCATCGTCATGTTGACCGGCTATGGCAATATCGCGACCGCGGTCGCCGCGGTGAAGGCGGGGGCGGTCGACTATATGGCGAAGCCCGCCGATGCCGACGACATCGACGCCGCCCTCCAGGCCGACGGCGACGAGAAGCCGGAACCGCCGGAACGGCCGATGTCGGCCGATCGCGTGCGCTGGGAACACATCAACCGGATCTATGAATTGTGCGAGCGGAACGTCTCCGAGACCGCCCGCCGGCTCAACATGCACAGGCGCACCCTGCAGCGCATCCTGGCCAAACACTCGCCGCGCTGAACCCGGCCAGGCGCCGGCCGGGCGCAAGGCCCGGCCCGCGTCGGTCCGTCGGGGTCAGCGGTTGTGGCCCTGGGGGTAGACGGTGTCGTCGGCCGCAACCGTGGCCGACGTCACGCCCGAGCTGGCGGTGACAGCCTGCTGGCCCTGCTGGGTGATCGGGGGCAGGCGGAAGGCGTCGCCTTCCTGGGCACGGGCGGCGTAGGCGCCGGTCGAGCCGATGCTGGCGATGGCGAGGGCGCCGAGGGCGGCGATCAGGCGGATCGAAGTGGTCATCACGTTTCTCCTTGGTTTTCGGTAGGGATCAGTTGTCGCGGCCGACCGGATAGTCGCTGTCGACCTGAGTGGCGGCGTTGGACGTGCCGGAGCTGGAGGTTGCCTTCTGGATCTGCGGGGCCTGCTGCTGAGGCGCCTGGCCCGTGATCGGGGGCAGGCGGAAGGCGTCGCCTTCCTGGGCACGGGCGGCATAGGCGCCGGTCGAGCCGATGCTGGCGATGGCCAAGGCGCCGAGGGCGGCGATGATGCGGGACGTGGGGGTCATCGAAGTCTCCTTACTCTTTCCTGTCGGGCGTTGCGGGCGTCGCTCCCTCGTCGGGGTGGCCTCGCTGCCTGTTGAAGAGATGGGGATGTCGAACCTCGAAAAATCAGATATATTTTCGGCAATTATCATCTGGAATTCAGATGGGTCTTGCCGATGAATATCGAGCCCTTTTCCCTGGACCAGCTGCGCGTCTTTTCGGTCGTGGTCGAGACCGGCAGTTTTTCCGCCGCGGCCAAGCGGTTGCAGCGGGCCCAATCGGCGGTTTCCTATGCGATCGCGGCGCTCGAAGGGCAGCTCGGCATCGGGCTGTTCGACCGTTCGGCCAAACGCCCGCAACTGACCCGGGCCGGCCAGGCCCTGCTGGCCGATGCCCGCGCGGTGCTGGCCAAGGCGGATGCCTTCCTGGCCCGGGCCGCCGGCTTCGGGCGCGGCGTCGAGGCCGAGGTCTCGCTGGTGGTCGACGTGCTCTATCCGGGGCATCTGCTGCCGTCCGTCTTCGCCGAGCTGCGCGCGGCCTATCCGACCGTGGCCATTCGCCTGGAGATCGAGGCACTGGGGGCGGTCACCGAACGGGTGGTCGGGGGCGCCACCCAGATCGGCATTTTCGAGGGCACGGTACACGACGGCACGGGGCTGTCCGCGACCGCGCTCCACGCCGTGCGCCTGGTGCCGGTGGCGGCGCCCGGCCATGCGCTGGCCCAGGTCACGGGCACGATCGAGACCGACGTCGCGGCCGAACATGTCCAACTCGTGCTGACCGACCGCAGCCGGGTGACCGAAGGCCGCGACTTCGATGTCATCAGCCGTCAGCCCTGGCGGCTCGGCGATCTCGCCACCAAGCGCGCCATGCTGCTGGCCGGGACCGGCTGGGGCACCATGCCCATGCATCTGGTCGCCGCCGATCTGGCCGAAGGGCGCTTGGTGCGCCTGCGCATCGCCGGCTTCCCGCCCGAAGGAACCAGCCATCCGCTGTTCCTGGCCCGGCGCACCGACCGCGCCCTCGGGCCGGCCGGCCTCTGGTTGTGGCAGCGGCTGCTTTCCCATGATTCAGCCCGAATTTGATCAAAGAAACAGATATGTTGCGCGCAATCTACAGCGCTCTCGCCGTGGATCGGTCCCGATCGCGGTATCCGGGGGCGGCCGCCGGGCACAGCGTAAGTACCCGTTATCAAATGCTAAACTGGTACGAGGCCAATATTGACGTTAGGTTTCGGAACGGGGCTGGGTCGGCCGGCCCGCCGTCAATCCGCTGGGGACTGCGATCGATGCTGCGATGGTTGGGGCTGGCTGCCGGGGTGATGCTTCTCGGGGGATGCGCGGTCGGATATGACGTCGATGCGCCGGTCCAACCGGCCGCCGCGGCGGCGACCCCGGTCGGGGCGAAATTGGCGGGCCGTTACCTGCTGGTCATCCGGGCCGAGCCGCTGAGCGGCGCCGTCGCCCCTTCGGCCTATCACTGCAATGCCGATTACCTGACGCTGGATGCAGCCCCCGCCTTCCGCCAATCGGTCGAGAGCCAGATCCGCCAGATGGTCGCTTCGGTCGAGCTCGGGCCGGCGCCGCTGTCGACCGCCGAGCTGCGGGCCCAGGGCTTCGACGGGCAGATCGTGGTCGACGCCCTGCCGCTCGACCTCGGCCTCGATTTCGAGCGGCGCTTCTGGTTCGAGCGGCGCTACTTCATCGAATTCTGGCACGCTGCGTCGACCGCGGAGATCGACGTCGCCGCCCGCATCTCGCTGCAGGACCGCAGCGGCGCGATGTGGCAGACGCGGGTCGCCGCCGAGCGGACCTGGCGGAACGGCGACGGCTTCGAATTCGCCTGCGACAACGGGGCGGAAGCGCTGGGCACCACCACCCATGACGCCCTGGTTGGGCTCAATGCCGCGATCGCCGAGCGTTTCGCTTCCCTCGGTGCCGGCGCGCCCCATTGGCTCGCGGTCGACGGCGCGGGCCAGCCGGTCTCGGACTTGGCGGCGGCACTCGCCGGCAAGACTTTCTATTTACACACCACCGCGGGCGAGCCCGTCTCCGTGGTCGACTATTTCGATCCCAACTGGCGCTTCGTGCGGCGGGCGGGGCGTTGCGACCGGGTCGGCAGCTGGTCGGTCCGGGGCGGGACCGCGGGCGAGGAACTGTGCCTGAACCTGCCGGGCGAGAAGTCGAGCTGCTTTGCCGTCGCTGGCCTGCCGGAGGAACTCGCCTATGTGCCGCTGGACAGCGCGGACGAGCGCCCGGTGCTGACCGCCTGGAAGACGCGGGACGGCAACGGCGAGGAACTGGGCCTGGAGAGCCGTCACTGCAAGGCGGCGATCCCGTTCTGACTCAGTGCAGGTTGGGCTGGGCGCCCTGGCCCTTCTCGTCGATCACATAACCGCGGGCGAAGCGGTCCAGCCGCATCGCCGCGGTGGTCGGATGGGATTCGCCCCGGGCGATCAGATGGGCGAAGCAGAAGCCCGAGCCCGGCGTCGCCTTGAAGCCGCCGTAGCACCAGCCGGCATTGAGATAGAGCCCGTCGACCGGTGAATGATCGATGATCGGCGTGCCGTCCATGGTCATGTCCATGACGCCGCCCCAGGAACGCAGCAGGCGGATCCGCCCGATCATGGGCATCAGGGCCATGCCGCCCTCGCAGACATCCTCGACCACCGGCAGGTTGCCGCGCTGGGCGTAGGAATTATAGCCGTCGATGTCGCCGCCGAAGACGAGCCCGCCCTTGTCGGACTGGCTGATGTAGAAATGCCCGGCGCCGAAGGTGATCACGCCCGGGATCAACGGCTTCACCGCTTCCGAGACGAAGGCTTGCAGGACATGGCTCTCGATCGGCAGGCGGAAGCCGGCGAGGCCCGCGACCAGCGACGAATGGCCGGCGACGGCCATGGCGACCTTGGCCGCCCGGATCGGCCCCCGCGTGGTCTCGACGCCCACGATGCGCTCGCCGTCGCGGAGGAAGCCGGTCACTTCGCAATTCTGCACGATGTCGACCCCCAGCTTGGAGGCGGCATGGGCATAGCCCCAGACCACGGCGTCGTGGCGCGCGGTGCCGCCCCGGCGCTGGAGGAGGCCCGCCTTGATCGGGAAGCGGGCATTGTCGAAATCGAGGAAGGGCGCCATCGCCTCGATCTGGCCGCGGTCCAGCAGTTCGGCGTCGACCCCATGCAGGCGCATCGAATTGCCGCGCCGGGCATAGGCGTCGCGCTGGGCATCGGAATGGGCCAGGTTCAGGACGCCGCGCTGGCTGACCATCGCGTTGTAATTGAGCTCCTGCTCCAGCCCTTCCCACAGCTTCATGGAAAGCTCGTAGAAGGCGTTGTTGCCCGGCAGCAGATAGTTGGAGCGGATGATCGTCGTATTGCGCCCGGCGTTGCCGGAACCGATCCAGCTCTTCTCCACGACCGCGACCCGGTGGATGCCATGCACCTTGGCCAGGTAATAAGCGGTCGCCAAGCCGTGGCCGCCGCCGCCGATCACGATCACGTCGTAATCCGGCCGGGGGGCGGCATCGGTCCACGTCGGGCGCCAGGCGCGGTGTCCGGTCAGGGCATTGAGGGCGAGGGAGAAGATCGAATGGCGCATCGCAGGGTCCGTCTCGGCGGCTTTCAGCATTGACCGGGAGGCCGGCCGGGGACATGACTGGAAGCGACAGATCATCGCCTGGTTACGACATGACCGAAATGCCGCCGCCCCGTAGCGTGGGATTCCTCCTGGTGCCCGGCTTCGCCCTGATGTCCTACGCCTCGATGGTGGAGCCGCTGCGTGCCGCCAATCTGCTCTCGGGCCGGGAACTCTATCGCTGGCGCCATGTCTCGGTCGACGGGGCGCCGGTCGCCGCCTCGACCGGCAGTGCCCTGCCGGTCGAGCAGGCGGCGACGGGGGCGGGGGATTTCGACCTGCTCTTCGTCTGCGCGGGCGGCCAGCGGATCGATTTCGATCACGGGCCGACGCTGGCCTGGCTGCGTCAGCTGGC
Source organism: Zavarzinia sp. (assembly GCF_041650655.1). GTDB lineage: Bacteria > Pseudomonadota > Alphaproteobacteria > Zavarziniales > Zavarziniaceae > Zavarzinia. Next base: position 23,149 of record NZ_JBAZKR010000021.1, on the reverse strand, counting down.
CCGGCGTGGTGTCGGCCTGGGCGGCATTTCGGGCGGGCCCGTGGTGCTGGCCCGGGCCGGGCTGCTGGACGGTTACCACTGCACGGTCCATTGGGAACATGCCCCTGCCTTTGCCGAGGAATTCCCAGAGCTGCGCCTGACCGGCAGCCTGTTCGAGATCGACCGCGGCCGGCTCACCTGCGCCGGCGGCATCGCCGCGCTCGACATGGCGCACGAGCTGATCGCGGCCGATCACGGCGCCCTGCTGGCGGCCCAAGTGAACGACTGGTTCCTGCAGAACCAGATCCGCCACGGCGACCGCCTGCAACGGATGCCGGTGGGCGAGCGGCTCGGCATCGCCAACCGCCGCCTGGTCAAGGTGATCGAGGCGATGGAGGCCCATATCGAGGAACCGCTGTCGCGCCGCGATCTGGCCGACCGGGTCGCCGTCTCGGTGCGCCAACTCGAACGGCTCTTCGCCGAACGGCTGAACACGACGGTGGCCGCCCACTACTTGGGCGTCCGCCTCGACAGGGCGCGTTCCCTGTTGCGACAGACCGAGCTTTCGGTCGCCGAGGTCGGCTTCGCCTGTGGTTTCGCCAGTGCCAGCCACTTCGCCCGCGTCTATCGCGCCCGCTTCGGCCACGCCCCGAGCAGCGAGAATTAACGCCCCAGGAACAGGCGGTAAGCGGGGTTTTCCGTCTCGTCCTCGTAGGGATAGGCGAGTTCGGCCAGTTCCGCCTCGAGCCGCGCGCGGCCGCCCGCCGGCACCTGGAGCCCGACCAGCACGCGGCCATAGTCGGCGCCGTGGTTCCGGTAGTGGAACAGGGTGATGTTCCAGTCCTTGCCGACACCGTCGAGGAAGCGCATCAGGGCGCCCGGACGCTCCGGGAATTCGAAGCGCAGGATCACCTCGTCGGTGAGTGCGGGGGCCTTGCCGCCGACCATATAGCGGATATGGAGCTTGGCCGTCTCGTCGGCCGAAATATCGAGCACGCGGTAACCGAGGTCGCGCAGCGCCTGGATCAGCGGCGGCTTTTCCTTCAGCGCATCGCCGAGCTTCACACCGACGAAGACATGGGCGTCCTCGCCCGCGGCATAGCGGTAGTTGAATTCGGTGATCGCCCGGTTGCCCAGGGTCTGGATGAAGCGGCGGTAGGAGCCGGGCACTTCGGGAATGGTGACGGCGAGCAGGATCTCGCGCGCCTCGCCGATCTCGGCCCGTTCGGCGACATGGCGCAGGCGATCGAAATTCATGTTGGCGCCGGAATTGATCGCGACCAGCGTGCCGGTGCGCACGGGGTTCTCGGCGGCATAGGCCTTCAACCCGGCCAGCGCCAGGGCGCCCGCCGGCTCGGCGATCACCCGGACGTCTTCGAAGACATCCTTGATCGCGGCGCAGATCGCGTCCGTGTCGGCGGTGATCACATCGTCGAGCAGGGCGCGGCACAGGCGGAACGTCTCGACCCCGGCCTGGCGCACGGCGACACCGTCGGCGAACAGGCCCACACGGTCGAGCACCACCCGCTCGCCCGCCCGGATCGCCGCCTGCATCGAGGCGGCATCGATGGGCTCGACCCCGATCACCTTGGTCTCGGGGCGCAGGAATTTGACGTAGGAGGCGATGCCGGCGGCCAGCCCGCCGCCGCCCACGGGCACGAAGATCGCTTCGATCGGTTCCGGGTGCTGGTGCAGGATCTCGACCGCGACGGTGCCCTGGCCGGCGATCACGTCCGGATCGTCGTAAGGATGGACGAAGGTCAGGCCGCGTTCGCGCTCGAGCTTCCGCGCGTGCTCGTAGGCGACATCGAAGGTATCGCCGGTCAGCACCACTTCGGCGCCGAAATAGCGCACCGCCTCGATCTTGATCGGCGGCGTCGTCACCGGCATCACGATGGTCGCGGAGACGCCGAGCTGACGGGCGGAGAGGGCGACGCCCTGGGCATGGTTGCCCGCCGAGGCGCAGATGACGCCGGCCGCCCGCGCCTCGGGCGACAGACGCACCAGCTTGTTGTAGGCGCCCCGGATCTTGAACGAGAAGATCGGCTGCAGGTCTTCGCGCTTCAGGCGGACCTCGGCGCCGATCCGCGCGCCGAGCCGCACCATGGCATCGAGCGGCGTCTGCACCGCGACGTCATAGACGCGGGCATCCAGGATCTTGCGCACATAGTCCGTCACTTGCGACCCCTCCGGTGGAGGCCGCAAGTGTTAGTCGGGACCCGCAGCCGACACCACGGTTTTCTGCCGTCAATGGCAGGTCAGCGTGTCCAGCGGCAGGCTGGCGGCATTGCCGGACGAGACCAGTTGCGTGCGGATCACCGGCGCCGTCACTCCTTGGGCAGCGTCCCGGAATTCCGGCTGTTTCGACGTGCCGGTGACGGCGTAGCAGGTCGTGGTCGAGCCCTGGCTCGGGAACTGCAGGCACAAGTGGTCGTCGCTGATCGACCAGGTGCCGGCGCGCATACAGTTCGCTTCCTTGCGCACCGCCTTGCCGCCCGGGGCGTAATAGTCGACGTAGGTGCCGCCGGAGCCCAGGGCATAGACCGTCTTGTCGGCGAAGCGCGACTCGAGCGGACCGCCAGTACTGGCGGTCGTGGCGGAGATTGCCGAGGGAGCGCTCTCAGGCACCGTTGCGGCGGGCGTCGTCGCGGGCGGCGTCGCCACGGGTGCGGCGCTCGTCTGAGCGGGTGCTGCGACCGCGACCTCGGTTGTCGCCGGCGCCGTGGTCGCCGGGGCCGGGGCAGCGGAAGCCGGGGTGGCCGGAGTGGCCGCGGCAGGGGTCAGGGCAACGGGTGCGGTAGCCGCGGGCGCCACGGTGGCTGGGGCCGGCGTGACAGGGGCGGGCGCGGCAGAGGCGCTAGCCGCCGCCGGGACCGGCGGTGCGGGCGGAACAGCGGAAGGAGAGCTCGCCGACGCCATGGGGGAGGCAGGCGCCCCGATCGGGACCAGAGTGAGGTTGACCACGGGGTCATATTTGTTGTCGGCGCCATTGGCGGAATCGACGATCGACGAAATGCCGGCGGTGAACAGGATGTCGACCGCGATATTGGCGGCGATCGCCGCCGAGACGCCGGAATGGTTAACCGCCGATGCCTGCTGGTAACCTGTCTTGTCGCAGCGGATGGTGATGTCGTATTTGCTCTTGCGCACGGTCAGGGTGCCGGGCGTCGTGGTGAGCGTGCCGATCGATTTCTGCTCGCGCTCGAACACGCAGGTCGCCCCTGCCGGCGTGGTGTTCACTGAAATATCCTGCGACGTTCCTTCGAAGACGCTGACGCAGCCGCCGAGACTGCTGGACGCCACCAGAATGCCAGCGACGAACACCGATTTCTTCATGCCTCACACTCCCGATCTGGCTATCATCGCCACCGATCGCGACAAAACCTAAGCTGCATTTTGCGCGGAAAATAGCGCAAAAGTGGTCGAATTGGTGTGGATTAGCGTGTGGTCTGCGGGCGGTTTGGGTTTCGACGATTCGTGGCTGAAAGAGGGGAATGATGAAGGAATGGGGATTGCGTCGGCTCCGCATCATCCGCGCCGTGACCGCGGCTCTGGCCGTTGCTGTAACGGCGCCCGCTCTCGCCGACACTTCCTGTAGCGTATCGACGGAGTGGCAGCCCTATTACCATCTGGAGCTCACGGTGCCGGCGACCTTCTGCAAGGAGAAGCGCCGGGACGCCAGTTGTCGCGGCTTTCCCAAACCGGCGGCGATCCAACTGCACGGGCTCTGGGTCGATTATGCCGCAGGTTCCGGCGACCGTTTCCCCGAAGGCTCCTGTACCGAGACGGGATGCCGCACCGGCGCCGACTTCTGCCGCCTGCCGGATGTGCCGGCGCTCTACCGCACCGATGCCTGGAAGAAGAAGCAGGGCTATTTCGCCGGTACCGAAAAATGCCTGGAACGCCATGAATGGGTGAAGCACGGCAGTTGCTCGCCCATGGACCCGGCGACCTGGATCACCTGGTCGCTCGACACCACCGAGGCGATCGTGACCGGCCTCGCCTTGCCGGTCGACAAGCCGCTCTCGCGCACCGAATTCGATGCCGCGGTCGCCGCCCGCCTGCCCGAGCTGGTGGGGGCCTTCCGCCTGACCTGCAAGGGCGGCCTCCTGGTCTCGCTGTCGGTCGACTACGACTGGGGGCCGGAGCCCGGCGCCCCGCGCAAGCCGCGCAGCGGCAAGACCCGCTTCGGGCGCTGCGGCGACGGCTTCGTGATTCCGTCCCGGCCCTGAAACAGTCTTGGTCCTGACGGTTCGCTTGAGTTGTCGACCGGGTGATCTAAAATAGCCCGGCTGACCGGGAAGGATGCGATGGCGAGGCCGCGCGAATTCGATGAGGCGGCCGTTTTGGATGCCGCCGTGCAATGCTTCTGGAACAATGGTTTCGAGGCGACCTCGGTGCGCGAACTGGCGGCCTCCATGGGGATCAACGGCGCCAGCCTCTATAACGCCTTCGGTGACAAGCGCTCGCTCTACGAGCGGGCGCTCGACCACTATGTCGATACGACGGTGGCGGAACGCATGGCCCGTTGCGAGACGATGGCGCCGCGCGACGGCATCGCCGCCTTCTTCCGCGAGGTGGTGGAACGGTCGCTGGCCGATCCCCATCACCGCGGCTGCCTCTTGGTCAATGCCGCCCTCGACGTCGCCCCCCATGACGCCGGTTTCCAGCGCCAAGTGGATGCGGTGCTGGCCCGGATCGAAGGGTTCTTCGGGCGCCTGGTCGCGGCTGGCCAGCGCGACGGTACGATCGCCGCCACCCTGCCGGCGGCGGAACTGGCGCGCCATCTGCTGGGCGTTCTGATGGGGGTGCGTGTCCTGGCGCGGGTGCGGCCGGAACGCCGCCTGCTGGAAGGCGTGGTGATGCCCGCCCTGGCCCTGCTCGACTGCCGTGGCGAGGCGACGCGATGAGACGTTTCGAGGCGATCTTCGCCCAGGCCGCGGCGCGCAAGGGCGGGGCGCCGGCGCTCGAAGCCCTGCTGGCAGAGACCCCCTCGAAAGCGCCGGGCGAAATCGCGGCGATACCGGATCACCGCATCCTGGCCGCCATGACCCGGCGGATCTTCTACGCCGGTTTCTCCTGGAAGGTGATCGACGACAAATGGCCGGCCTTCGAGGCGGGCTTCGATCATTTCGACCCGGCGGCCTGCGCCATGATGTCGGATGAGAAATTCGACGCCCTGCTGGCCGACAAGGGCATCGTGCGGAACGGCGCCAAGATCCGCTCGGTCCAGGTCAATGCCCAGCTCGTCCTCGATCTCGCCCGCGAGGCCGGCAGTGCGGCGCGCTTCATCGCCGATTGGCCGGACGGGGACTACGTCGGCCTGCTCGAGATCTTCAAGAAGCGGGGCAGCCACCTGGGCGGCGATTCCGCCATGCGCTTCCTGCGCATGATCGGCAAGCCAGCCTTCGTCACCTCGCCCGACGTGATCGCCGCCCTGATCCGCGAGGGCGTGGTGGCCAAGCTGCCGTCGTCCAAGAAGGACATGGCTGCCGTACAGGCCGCCTTCAACACCTGGTCGAAACAGTCCGGCCGCGACCTCACCGCGATCAGCCGGACGCTCGCCATGAGCGTCGACAGTCCGCCCCGCCACTGACCTATTCGGCGGCCCGGGGCATGTCCTCCGGCTTGCGCAGGGGGCTGCCTTCGCCGGTCTCGAAGGCCGGTTTGCGGTCGCGGAAGGATTTGCGGATCTGCCGCTGCAGAAGGGCGAGACGGAGGCCGGCGACGGCTTCGCGGGCGAGGGGCACCTGGCGGATCCTGTTGGCGGCCGCGATCGCGGGCTTCAGCACCCGGGGGGCGAAGCGCCAGGCGGTCTTGGGAATGCCCAGCGTATCGGCCGCGACGTCGCCGATGATGTGGCGCGAGGCGCCGGCATAGGTGATGGCGTCGGCTTCGGCGAGCCAGGGGCCGAAGGGCTTCGGCAGGTCCTTCAGGGCGTCGCGCGCGGCCCCCAACAGGGCGCGGGAGAGTACGCGGCTGTCCTCGTCCGCATCGGGCTGGGAGCGGACGATCAGGCTGAACAGCGCGGCCGCCTGGGCATAGCTCTCGGGCAACAGGGTTTCCTCGACCCCCATGATATAGCCGACGTAGCGCCAGAGGTGGACGACGCCTTCCTTCTCGGCGGGTGTCAGCGTCAGGCCGAGGTCGATCAGCGGCCCGACCATGCCGAGGGAGAAGGCCAAAGCCGTCGCCGCCATGTCGGACTGGTTGATCGGCAGGCCCCAGAGGTCTTCCCGCCAGCGCTTGTCCTTGCGCAGCGCCCGGCGGACCATCGTGTGCATGACGCGGACCCGCACGGCGGCAGCGAAACCGTCCGAGAAGCGGCCGACCGTGCCCGAGGCGAAAATGTCGACGGCGAATTTCCCCGTCTCCTCCAGCCGGGAATAGGTCCGGCGGTCGAGCGCCCCGGTCATCACCAGGACGCGGGCAATGGCGCTCGAGCAATAGCCGACCATCAGCGTGCCGGAGCCCAGCGCGTAGCGGAGCAGAGGCCCGGTCGAGAGCGCCACCCGGCAGCCGAGGCGGAGCTTGTCGTCGTCGACCCAATCGGGCCGGCGGTCGATCTGCGCGAAGAAGGCAGACAGCGCCTCGGGCGGGTTCGGGATCGCCTCGATGCCGTCACGGAGGGCCTGGTCGAACAGGCGCCAGCCCTGGCCCTTGCTCTCCGCCATCCAGTCGACCAAGGCGTCGGCCAGATCGTCGCTGCGGAGAAGCCCATCGCGCACCGCGGCGCGGCGGACGGGGTCCTGGCTCGGCGCCCCGAAATGGCGGGTCAGATGCAGGGTCCAGGGCGCCGGATCATGGTCCGGGTCGCGCCAGCGGGCGGGCACAGGGCTTTGGGCGGGGGTCTTGGTCATCACGCTCCTCCACTTGTTTTCATCGATTGTATATGAGCAATTATTCATATCTACTTACATGGGGCCGAGCCCCGCGGAGGTGCCCGGTTCCATGGCCGAAGCCGTTGATCTTTCGATGAAAAAGCGCCCGACCCAGGGGCGTTCCCAGGCCACGGTGGATGCCGTGCTGACCGCGGCCGCTCAACTTCTGGGGGAGCGCGGCTACGGCGCCCTGACCACCAACCACATCGCGGAACGGGCGGGCGTCTCGATCGGCTCGGTCTACCAATATTTCCCGGGCAAGGAGGCGATCGTCGCCAAGCTGGTCGAGCGGGCGGTGGACGAGATCCTGGCCGAATTCGGCGCCGGCCTCTTGGGCGTCCAGGCCGATTTCCGCCGCGCGGCCGAAGTCCTCTACGACACGATCGACCGCCGCGCCCCCCTGGTGCGCGCGATCCAATACGAGATTCCTTTTCTGCGCGACCTGCCGGCGGTCGCCACGCTGCGCGAGCGGCTGCTCGTGCTGGCGGGCCAGATCTATGCCCAGTCGATCGGACGGAACGCCTTCAGCCGGCCCAATGTGGCGGCCTTCCAGCTCACCGCGATGATCCAGTCGGCCGTGCTGGAGAGCATCCTGGCACCGCTGCCGGGCATGACCCGCGCGGATGCGATCGAGACCCTCGCGGAAATCATCGCTCGCCTCGCCGGGGACGGTTTACGAGAGGGGGCTCAAGCGCCTATATAGCGGCCATGGACGGCATTCCCTTCATCAAGATGCACGGCCTCGGCAATGACTTCGTCATCGTCGACGCCCGCACCTCCCCCGTGGAGATCAACGAACCGCTGGCGCAGGCGATCGCCAACCGGCGGACCGGCGTCGGCTGCGATCAGCTCATCGTGCTGGAACGCTCCGACAAGGCCGACGTCTTCATGCGGATCTGGAACCCGGATGGCTCCGAAGCCGGCGCCTGCGGCAATGCCACGCGCTGCGTCGGTGCCCTGATGATCGCCGGCGCCCGGCGGAACGCGGTCTCGATCGAGACGGTCGCGGGCATCCTGCTCGCCTCCTCGGCGCCGGACGGCTATATCACCGTCGACATGGGCAAGCCCCGGCTCGACTGGTCGGAAATCCCGCTCGCCCGCGCCATGGACACGGTGAAGCTCGATTACGCCGCCGCCCCCGGCCTGGCCGGGCCGGCCGCGGTCAGCATGGGCAATCCCCATGTCGTCTTCTTCGTCGACGACGCCGAAAAGGTGAAGGTCGAGGCGCTGGGGCCGGTGATCGAGCATGATCCGCTGTTCCCGGAACGGACCAATGTCTCCTTCGTCTCGAAGCAGGCGGACGGCTCGCTCCGCGTCGTGGTCTGGGAGCGCGGCGCCGGGCGCACGCTCGCCTGCGGCACCGCGGCCTGCGCCACCGTGGTCGCGGCGACGCGCCGCGGCCTGGTCGACCGCAAGGCGACGATCTGGATGGACGGCGGACGGCTCGACATGGAATGGCGGGCCGAGGACGACCATGTGATCATGACCGGGCCGGTCGCGGTCGCCTTCTCGGGCGTCATCGCCCTGCCGCCGCGGGTCAAGGCCGCCTGAGTTTCCATGCCCAACGGGATCGAGGTCATCACCTTCGGCTGTCGCCTCAACGCCTATGAATCCGAGGTGATGAAGCGCCATGCCGAGGCGGCGGGCCTCGACCATGCGGTGATCGTCAATACCTGCGCCGTCACGGCGGAGGCGGTGCGCCAGGCCCGCCAGGCGATCCGCAAGGCGCGGCGCGAGAACCCGGGGGCCAAGCTGATCGTCACCGGCTGCGCCGCCCAGGTCGAGCCGGAGCGCTTCGCCGAAATGGCCGAGGTCGACCAGGTGGTCGGCAATCTCGAGAAGATGGCGGCCGAGACCTGGTCGCCCGATTTCGGCGTGGGCGAGACGGAAAAGGTCAAGGTCGCCGACATCATGGCGGTGCGCGAGACCGCGGGCCATCTGGTCGAAGGTTTCGAGGGCAGGGCGCGGGCCTTCGTCCAGGTCCAGAACGGCTGCGACCATCGCTGCACCTTCTGCATCATCCCCTATGGCCGCGGGCCGTCACGTTCCGTGCCAATGGGCGCCATCGTCGAGGAAGTGCGCCGCCTGGTCGAGGCCGGCCACCGCGAAGTGGTGCTGACCGGGGTCGACCTCACCTCCTATGGCGAGGACCTGCCGGGCAAGCCCAGCCTCGGCCAGCTCACCCGCCGCCTGCTGAAGGCGGTGCCGGAACTGCCGAGGCTTCGCATCTCGTCGATCGATGCGGCGGAAGCCGACGACGACATCCTGGCGGCACTGGCGGAAGAAGAGCGGCTGATGCCCCATCTCCACCTCTCGCTCCAGGCCGGCAACGACCTGATCCTGAAGCGCATGAAGCGCCGGCACCTCCGCGAAGACGCCATCCGCTTCGCAGCCAAGCTGCGCGCCGCCCGGCCCGACATCGCCCTCGGCGCCGATTTCATCGCCGGTTTCCCGACCGAGACGGAAGCGGCGTTCCAGGACACGCTGAACCTCGTGGACGAGGCGGGTCTCACCTATCTCCACGTCTTTCCCTTCTCGCCCCGGCCCGGCACGCCCGCCGCCAAGATGCCCCAGGTCGGCCGCACTGTGGCCAAGGAGCGGGCCGAGCGTCTGCGCGCCAAGGGCAATGACGCGCTCGCCCGCTTCCTCGACAGCCGTATCGGCAAGGCGGAGCGGGCGATCGTGGAAAGCCCCGGCCTCGGCCGTACCGAACATTTCGCCGCTGTCCGCCTGAAGTCCGAATTCGGGCCGGGTGAGATCGTGCCCGTCACCATTGGCGCCCGCGAGGGCGCGGAGTTGATCGCCGCATGACCGACAAGACCGATACGCCCGAGGTTCCGACGGAAGGCAAGAAATCCGGCTGGCTCAGCCGCCTGAAGGCCGGGCTGTCGCGCTCGTCCTCCTCGCTCGGGCAGTCGATCACCGGCCTGTTCAAGAAGCGGAAGCTCGACGACGAGACGCTGGACGAGCTCGAAGAGGCGCTGATCCGCGCCGACCTCGGCGTCGATGTCGCGGTCGCGGTGCGCGAAGCCCTGGCCAAGGGCCGCTTCGGCAAGGAAATCTCGGACGAGGAAGTGAAATCCGTCCTGGCCGAGGAAGTCTCCAAGGTCCTGAAGTTTTCCGAAAAGCCGCTGGTGATCGACGCCGCCCGGAAGCCCCATGTCATCCTCATGGTGGGCGTGAACGGCACCGGCAAGACGACGACCATCGGCAAGCTGGCCAGCCGCTTCAAGGCCCAGGGCCTCAAGGTCATGCTGGCGGCGGGCGACACCTTCCGCGCCGCCGCGATCGAGCAGCTCGCGGTCTGGGGCGAGCGTTCGGGCGTTCCGGTGGTCACCAGGCCCGCGGGCTCGGATGCCGCCGGCCTCGCCTTCGACGCCCTCGAACAGGCCAAGCGGGAAGGCTATGACGTCCTGCTGATCGACACCGCCGGCCGCCTCCAGAACAAGGAGGGGCTGATGGCGGAGCTGACCAAGATCCTCCGCGTGCTCAAGAAGCTCGACGAGACGGCGCCGCACGACACCATCCTGGTGCTCGACGCCACCACCGGCCAGAACGCGGTCAACCAGGTCGACGTCTTCGAGCGCGTCGCCAAGATCAGCGGCGTGATCATGACCAAGCTGGACGGTACCGCCCGGGGCGGCGTGCTGGTCGCCATCGCCAAGAAATACTGGATGCCGATCCATGCCATCGGCGTCGGCGAGGGGATCGACGACTTCCAGGATTTCGATGCCGATGCCTTCGCCCGCGCGCTGGCCGGCGTCGCCGACCGGGACTGACGCCATGGCCGAGACAACTGCCCACGCCACCAAGATCAATCCCTTCGTCCGCCTGCTGCTCGAGGCGGGGCCGCTCGCCGTCTTCTTCTTCGCCAATGCCCGCTACGGCATCTTCCCGGCGACCGCGGCCTTCATGGTCGCGACGGTCGCCGCCCTGGGCACCAATTGGGCGCTCGAACGGCGCCTGCCCGTGATGCCCATGGTCTCGGGCTTCTTCGTCCTCGTCTTCGGCGGGCTCACCCTGATCCTGCAGGACGAGCTGTTCATCAAGATGAAGCCGACCATCGTGAACACGCTGTTCGGCGTCATCCTGTTCGGCGGGCTGATGACCGGGCGGTCATTGCTGAAACCGTTGTTCGGCGCCGCCTTCCAGCTCGACGAGACGGGCTGGCGGGCACTCACCTTCCGCTGGGCCGGCTTCTTCCTGGTGCTCGCGGTGGTGAACGAAGTGGTGTGGCGGAATTTCACCACCGACACCTGGGCGGCCTTCAAGGTCTTCGGCATCATGCCGCTGACCATCGCCTTCACCCTGGCGCAGATGCCGCTGATCCTGCGCCACCAGCTTCCCGAAAAGTCGGAGTAGGGGGCGGCCTGAGCCGCCCCTACCCGCCTCAGAAGCCGACGCTGAAGCCGGTCGAGACCGTGTTGGCGGTGCCGCCGTCGACGCTGATGTCGAGATCGTAGCCGACGAACCAACCGACATTGGCGATCACCTCGCCCTGGGCGCGGAGGCCCAGGGTGATGCTGTCGCTCTGGCCCGAGGGAACGTTCACGGTGGCGCCGCCGGCGCTGCCGCCGACGCTGGCGAGGCGGAGTGCCGCCGTGCCGTCGTCATCGGCGAAGACCCAGTTGTAGAGGGCACGGCCGGTCAGGGCGACGCCGGTCAGCGGCAACACCGCTTCGGCGCCGAAGCCGGCGGTGGAACGGCTGGCGTTGCGGTCGGGATAGACCACGTTGCCACCGGCGCCGCCTTCTTCGGTATAGCCGTCGACCGAGGCTTCGACATGGGAGATGGTCGCCAGCGGACCCGCGCTGAAGCCGCCGAGGCCGGTCAGATAGCTGGCCTCACCGGCGAAGACATGGGCGCGGCCTTCGGTCGAGCCGGCGGCCGAGGTGCCGAAGGCGCCGGGCCGGCGAATCTCGCCGAAGGAGAGCGGGACGAAGCTGTAGCTGCCGGAGACCGACAGGCCGCCCGCCGAATATTGGCCATAGGCGGAAATCGCATAGGCGCTGTATTCGGTGCGGAAGCCGGTCGCCGGCTCGTTCCGCCCGCCCTGGGTGCCGACCGCGCCGCCGACGGTGACCGTGGGGGCGAGGGCGAAATCGATGCCCGCCGTGGCGCCGTAATTGGTGGCGTCGGTCGAGATGGTGTCGGCGTCGCGGTTGTCCCAGTCGTAGGTGCCGGAAACCCAGACTTTCACCGGGCGGGTGTCGCCCGCCTTGCCCTTGCCGGCCAGCAGGGCATCGGTGCGGAGACCGGTGAGATGGCCGGCGACGTCGGCCTGGCCCGCGTCGGCGGCACCGAAGACGGCCTGGTCGACCGAGGCCATGGCGGCGCCGCCGGCGACGATCATCGCCTGCTCGAACAGCGGGTCGACCGCGGTCGGCAGGGTCAGGCGATAGGCCAGCAGCATGCTGTCGTTGTTCAGGCCGGCGTCATAGGTGTAGCCGTCCGGCATCACGCCGTCGGTGGTGAGAAAGTCGTTGTCGTTGCCGACGAAGAGGAAGAAATCCTGCGGATGGGCCTCGTCCAGCGCCGGCAGCAGGGCCATCGCTTCCCACTTTTCGGACAGCGTCAGATTGGTGCCGCCCTTCGGGCTCGAAGTGTCGATATTGAGGCCGAAGCGCGCCAGCTGGGTGGTGTTCAACATGTTCACCAACTCGCCGAACTCGACCGGCGTGATCGACGGATCGAGCACCCTGCCGTCCGAGACGGGCTTCGTCGTGGTCTCGTATTCGGTACCGGCCAGGTTGGTGGCGCCATTGGTGTCGACCAGCAGGATCGATTTGTAGACCTCGGGCTTGTTGCTCTCGGTGCCGTAACCGGCGCCGTCGCGCGACAGGACCAGGAACTGGCTGTCGTTGATGGCGAGGACTTCGCTCTGCGCCGCGGTCTTGTTGGTCGCCTTGCCGTTGCCCTTGTCGTTGATGATCGGCAGTTGCAGGACGTAATGCTCGACCGGCGCGGTGGGCGTCAGGGTGGTCGAGATGTCGTAGATCAGGATGCGGGTATTGGTGCGGTCCGACTGGTCGGAGGTATCGCTGTCCTGGAGCGTGGCGGACTGCAGGATCTCGACCAGTTTCTTGCCGTCCGGGGTGATCGAGACCGCCTCGATGCCCTGGTTGTTGCGCCGGCCGGTATCGGGGGCGCTGGTCGAATTATAGTCCACCACGCCGTCGGTCATGGGGACCAGGGCGGCAACGGGGGCGATGAAGCCCTTCATCTTGCCGCTGGCGTCGAACAGATAGACGCCGCCCGAATATTCGTCGCCCACGTAGAAGCTGCCGTCCGGCAGGAAGGCGAGCGCTTCGGCGTCCAGCGGCACGCGGCCGGCCGCGGTGCTGTAGGGCAGCAGATAGCCGTTTTCCGTGATCGTGCCGGTGCCCGGGTCGAAGCCGGTGGTGGCGGTGCCGTTGAAATCGGTCAGGGCGATGCCGCTGCCCGTCGGCGTGAGGCTGATCTGGCTCTGCGAGGTGGTCGCGGCCGGCAGATCGGCGCCGCTATAGGGCGTGAAGCTGAGGTCGAACTGGACCAGGCGGCCCTGGTAGTTCGAATAATAGCTGTCGGTGTTATAGCCGCGGTCCGGCAGCGTATAGAGGGTGCCCGTGTAGCTGTCGCCGACCTTGCGCCAGGTATTGCGATCGATCGCCATCCCGGAGAAGGAGCCGAGCGAAGTGCCCATGAAATCCTTCAGCGTGGCCGACAGCCGGCCGGCGCCGACCAGACCCTGATTGACGAAGGTCTCGCCGTTCATGGTCAGCGAGACCGGCGCGTCGCCGGTGGTCGCATGAGTGGTGGTATATTCGAGCGAGGCGCCGGCCGCGGGCGACAGCCCTGCCAGAAGCGCCGCGGCGGCGCAGGCGCCGCCGACGAACGTGAAACGCATGTGAAACCCCCTGCCAATATCCCAGCCTGGGCGTTATGCCGCCGCCAGACGACAGGGGGGTGACCGCTGCGTGACCTTCCCGTGAAACTACGATGTCGGCAGGGGCTTGCGGCCGTCCTCGCCCGGGGGATTGCCGAAGGGGGCGAAATCGTGCCGGCCTTCGACCGCGCGCCAGTGATGCAGCGCCCAATGGACCGAGGGGAAGGCGAGCTCGTCCCAGGGGATCTCGTCCCAGGAGAACAGGCGGACCTCCAGGCTCTCCGGCCCGGCGGCGAAATCCGGCCGGGCCAGGGTGGCGCGATGGATCATCTGGACCTGGGACAGGCGCGGAATCGAATAGACGGCGAGCAGGGCGTCGATCGCGATTTCGGCGCAGGCCTCTTCCCGGGCTTCGCGGGCGGCCCCTTCGGCGACGCTCTCACCCTCTTCCATGAAGCCGGTGGGAATGGTCCAGAAACCGCGCCGCGGCTCGATCGCCCGTCGTGCCAGCAGGAAACGGTCGCCGACGGTGACGACGGCGCCGACCACGATCTTGGGGTTCACATAATTGACGAAGCCGCAGGTCCGGCAGACGTCGCGCTGGCGCTCGTCGCCTTCGGGGATCGCGATGTGGAAATCGGGCGCCTGGCTCATGGCGCGATTGTCGGCCGGCGCCGCCGGCACGGCAAGTCAGACCGTAAGGTCGATGTAGCGGCCGAGGCCGGGCTGGAGCGGGCGGCGGGTGGTACCTGGGGCCTCGCGGGTCTGCGGGCCCGTGACGGGCGGCGCGCCGACCCGGATGTCGACGCCGCTGCCATTGGTGGCGGGTACGGCGGATGCGGTCTGGGTCGCCACCGCCTGGGCCTGGGCCGAGCCGCCGGGTGCCGTGCGCGTGCCGACGCCGCCTTGCTGCAGCGAGGCGAGGGCGGTCAGGAGGGCGGAGCTCGGCTTGATGTCCATGATGACGCCAGATTGTCGCCGCAGAGCTTAAGGAGGACTTAACGGCGGGGGGTCATGGGGCTGCCGCCTTGGCGCGCGCCGCCGTCAGGCCGGCCTGGATCTCGGCATCGTCCGGCTTCAAGGCCGCCGCCTTTTCCCAGGCCGCGACCGCTTCCGGCGCCTTGCCCAGGACGTCATAGGCGCGGGCCAGTTTCAGCCAGCCCTGGAGGTCGTCCGGCTGCGCCTTCAGGCGCGCCGCCAGACGTTCGACCATGCTCTCGATCATGGCCTGGCGTTGTTCCGGCGTCATCTCCTGCGCGGCGGCGACATCGCCGGCACTCGGACCCGGTGCCGCCGATGCCGCCGGCGGAACTTCGGGAACGGGCCGCCCGGCGGCGGCGAGACCGGCGACCACTGCATCGCGCAGCGGATCGTCCGCCGTCAGTTCGGGCAGCAGGGCCTGCCAATCGTCGGCGGCACCGTTCTTGTCGCCTGCGGCGAATTTGGCGTAAGCGGCGAAATGGCGGGCGCCGGCATTCTTGGGCTCGAGGGTCAGCGCCTGATCGATCAACGCCTTGGCCTCGGGCGTCACCACGCCCTGGGCGGCGGCGATCCGGAGTTCGGCGGCGCCCAGGCGGGCGTCGACCGAGTCGGGCATCAGGCCGATCACCTTCTCATAGGCTTCGGCCGCGGGGATCAGCTTGCCCTCGGCGGCACGGGCGCGCGCCAGCAGGATCCAGCCGCGCGGATCTTCCGGGTGCTCGACCATGCGCTTTTCGAGTTCGGCGATCAGGCGTTCGGTCTCCGCCATCTGGCCCGCCGCCGTCAGGCGCGGCGCCAGCGGCGCATCGCCGAGCCCGTTGGCGCCGAGCACGTCGTAGAGCAGGGCGCCGCCGGCCGGCACGCCGATGGCGACCACCAGGGCGAGGACCAGGGAAGGCCGGCCCGAGGCCTTGGTGGCCTCGCTCACCTTGAGCAGGCGGCGTTCGATTTCGAGCTTGGCGGCCGCGACCTCGTCCGCGCCGATGCCGCCGGCCGCCTGTTCGGCCGCCAGTTCGTCGAGCTGGGCGCGATAGACGGCGCGTTCGGCCGCGGCGGCGTCGCGGTTATGGGCCGGGCGCAGCAGGGGGCGCAGCAGGAGGATCGCCACCGCGGCGGCGATCAAGCCGAAGACGGCCAGCATCATGACCGGTCTCCGTCCTTCATCAATTCGGCGAGGCGGGCTTCTTCCTCGGCGCTCAGGGGGGCGGGGGCGGCTTCGGCGGGTGCCGGCCGGCGCCGGCGCAGCCAGATGGCGCCACCGGCGACCAGGAGGATGGCGGCCGGCCCGAACCACAGCGCCCAGGTCGACGGCTCGAAGGGCGGGCGCAGCAGCACCCATTCACCGTAACGCTCGACCAGATAGCGCTTCACCGCCGCCTCGTCGTCGCCGGCCGCGACCCTCTCGCGCACGATGCGGCGAAGGTCGGCGGCGAGATCGGCATTCGACTCGTCGATCGATTCGTTCTGGCACACCAGGCAACGGATTTCCTTGGCGATCGCGCGCGCCTTGGCTTCCTGCGCGGGATCGGGCAGCGGCTGGTCGAGGCCGGCAGCGAGCGCCGGCAGCGCCGCGAAGGCCAGGGTGGCCGCCAGGAACAGGGATTTCATTGGGCGAGTTTCTCGACGAGGGGCTGCAGTTCGCGGGCGATGACCTCGTCGGTCAGCTCGCCGACATGCTTCCACATGATCTCGCCCTGCTTGGAGACGACATAGGTTTCCGGCACGCCATAGACGCCCCAGTCGATCGCGACGCGGCCGGCCAGGTCGGAACCGATCAGGGCGTAAGGATTGCCCAACTCGGCCAGGAAAGCCTTGGTTGCTTCCGGCTTGTCCTTATAGGCGAGGCCGACCAGGCGGAAGCCCGGCTGTCCCGCCAGCTTGGTCAGGATCGGGTGCTCGATCCGGCAGGGCGCGCACCAGGAGGCGAAGACATTGACGACGGTGACCGAGCCGGCGCGCAGGTCGGCGGTGGCGAAGCCCGGCTGGCCGGGATCGAGGCCGGGCAGGTCGAATTCCGGCGCGGGCTTGCCGATCAGGACGGAGGGCAGTTCGGACGGGTTCTTGCCCAGCCGGTCGTAGAACAAGCCGCCGAGGCCGATCGCGACGGCGAGCGGCAAAGCGGCGAGCAGGAAGCGGAACTGGCCCTTCATGGCGTCACTCCGCAGGGGCGGCGGCCGGTGCCGCGCGGCGGATCGGCGCGCCGACGCGGAGCCTGCGGTCCGAGAGCGAGACGAAGCCGCCGAACGCCATGATCACGCCGCCGGCCCAGATCCAGATCACGAAGGGCTTCCAATAGATGCGGGTGGCATAGCCTTCGCCCGCCTTGTCGCCGACCACGACATAGAGATCGCCCCAGGGGGTCGAATGGATCGCCGATTCGGTGGTCTCCATCGGCGGCGCCACGAAGCGCCGGGTCTCCGGCTGGAGCAGGCCCACGCCCTCGACCTCGACGGTGCCGCGGGCGGCCGTGTAGTTCGGGCCGGGAACCTGCTCGACGCCCTTGAAGGTCAGGTGGTAGCCGCCGAAGTCGAGCGTGTCGCCCGCCTTCATGACGCCCAAGTGTTCCTGCGCGAAGCCGGTCGCGGCGGCGATGCCGATCACCGAGACCGCCATGCCGAAATGGGCCAGCGACATGCCGATCGCGCCGCGCGGCAGGGTGAACAGCCGGCGGAAGGCGCCGGCCAGCCCGAGCTGGCGGAGCCGCACCCGGTCGACGAATTCCAGGATCACGCTACCGGCCAGGAAGAAGGCGAAGGCGAAGGCGACGATCGCCATCAGGGGCGCGTCCATGGTAAGCCACAGCACCAGGGCGGCGGCGACGACCGAGGCGAGGGCGATGAACTTCAGCCGGTCGAGCACGGCGAAGAGATCGCCCCGCTTCCACGGCAGCAGCGGCCCGATGCCCAGCGCCACGATCAGGGGCACCATGAGCGGCATGAAGGTCGCATTGTAGAAGGGCGGGCCGACCGAGACCTTGGTGCCGGTCAGCACGTCGAGGATGAGCGGATAGAGCGTGCCGAGCAGCACGGTCGCGGTCGCGGTCGCCAGCAGCAGGTTGTTGAGGACGAGTGCGCCTTCGCGGCTGATGGTCTGGAACAACCCGCCGGCCTTCAAGGCGGGAGCCCGGATCGCATAGAGCGTCAGGGCGCCGCCGGTGACCGAGCCGAGGAAGACCAGGATGAAGAAGCCGCGCTCCGGATCCGAAGCAAAAGCGTGAACGGATGTGAGCACGCCGGAGCGCACCAGGAAGGTGCCGAGCAGCGAGAGCGAGAAGGCGACGATGGCGAGCAGGATGGTCCAGCTCTTCAGCGTGTCGCGCTTTTCGACCACGATCGCGGAATGGAGCAAGGCGGTGGCTGCCAGCCAGGGCATCAGCGAAGCGTTCTCGACCGGGTCCCAGAACCAGAAGCCGCCCCAGCCCAGCTCGTAATAGGCCCAATAGGAACCGCCGGTGATGCCGATCGTCAGCATGGCCCAGGCGGCCAGCGTCCAGGGCCGGACCCAGCGCGCCCAGGAGGGCGGCACGCGGCCCTCGATCAGGGCGGCGACGGCGAAGGAGAAGGCGATCGAAATGCCGACATAGCCGGCATAGAGGAAGGGCGGATGGAAGGCGAGGCCCGGGTCCTGCAGGATCGGGTTCAGCCCCTGGCCTTCCAGCGGCGCCGGATCCATGCGCAGGAAGGGGTTCGAAGTGAAGATCATGAAGGCCATGAAGCCGACGCCGACCAGGCCCTGCACCGCCAGCGCCCGGGCCCGGAAACTGTCCGGCAGGTTGCGGCCGAAGAGGGCGACCATGGCGCCGAACAGGCTCAGCATGAAGGCCCAGAGCAGCAGCGAACCCTCGTGATTGCCCCAGAGGCCGGTGATCTTGTAGAGCAGCGGCTTCTGCGAATGGCTGTTCGCGTAGACGTTGGCGACCGAGAAGTCGGACGTCACATAGGCGTGCATCAGGGCGGCGAAGGCGCCGGCCACCAGCACGAACTGCAGCACCGCCGCGGTATCGGCCAGGCGGATCGAGGGCAGGTGGCCGCGCCAGGCGCCGAACAGGGGCACGGTGCCCTGGGCGCAGGCCACGGTGAAGGCGAGGATCAGGGCGAAATGGCCGAGTTCGGCGATCATGGCTTGGCCGTTCCCTGGTTTCCGGGGGATGTGGTTCCGGGGTGGGCAGTGGCGGGGACCGGGTCGCCTTCCTTCCAGCGTCCGGACGCCTTCAGGGCCTCGACCACTTCCTTCGGCATATAGGTCTCGTCGTGCTTGGCCAGCACTTCGGCGGCGAGCAGGCTGCCGTCCTGCTGGCGGTTGCCTTCGGCGACCACGCCCTGGCCCTCGCGGAACAGGGCGGGCAGGAGGCCGTGATAGGTGACGGGCAGGCTGGTGGTCAGGTCGGTAATCTTGAAGGTTACCGTGGTGCCGTCGGCGCTGCGCGACACCGAGCCTTGTTCGACGAGGCCGCCGACGCGGACCCGCTGGTTGGGCGGCGGCGCCTTGGTCACGATCTCGGTCGGCGACAGGAAGAAGACGAGCTGGTCGCCGAGCGAGGTCAGCACCAGGGCCGCGGCGGCGCCCAGGCAGGCGAGGCCGGCGAGGCCGATGATCAGGCGGCGGCGCTTGCGGGGCGTCATGCCGCGCGCCCCTGGCCGGCGCGCGGCCGGCGCGCGGGCCTGGACTGTTCCAGGAGGTCGAGCCGGGCCTGGGCCTGTTTCAGCGCCCGCCGGCTGGTCACGCCGAGCACGATCACGACCAGGAAGGTCAGGGCGAAGGACGGCCAGACGAAGGCGGCATAGCCACCCATGGCGAGGAAATCGGCGATCTTGTCCATATCTCAGGCTTCCCGGGCGGCCAGGCCGAGGGTCAATGCGCGGACGCGCCGCGTGATCAGCTCCGCCTTCATGCGCCACAGCAGGACGACCACGAAATAGAGCTGGAAGGCGAGCGCGTTGATCAGCAGCGGCCACAGGATGGTGGGGTCGACCGACGGCCCGTCCATGCGCATGATCGAGGAGGGCTGATGCAGGGTCGACCACCAGTCGACCGAGAATTTCACGATCGGCACATTGACGGCGCCGACCAGGGCCAGGATGGCGGCGGCCTTGGCCGCCCGCTCCGGCTCGTCGATCGCGGACCAGAGGGCGATATAGCCGACATAGAGGAAGAAGAGCACCAGCATCGAGGTGAGGCGGGCATCCCACACCCACCAGGTGCCCCACATGGGCGCCCCCCAGAGCGAACCGGTGACCAGGGCGACCAGGCAGAAGCCGGCGCCGATGGGGGCCGCCGCCTTGGCCGCGACATCGGCCAGCGGATGCTTCCAGACCAGGGCGACGAAACTGGCGACCGCCATGAAGGAATAGCCGAACATGGCGAGCCAGGCGGCCGGGACATGGACATACATGATGCGGACGGTGTCGCCCTGCTGGTAGTCCGGCGGCGCGAAACCGAGGCCCCAGACCAGGCCGACCACGAAGGCGATCGCCATGGCGCCGATCAGCCAGGGCAGCAGCCGGTCGGCGAGGCGGACGAAGCGGGTCGGGTTGGCGAGGCGCGTCAACATGGTGAAGGTTTATCCCTGACTGCCCCGGGCGACAACATGATCTAGATCATGTTCAAAGTACAGCGAGGCGCAGTGCCGCAGCCGCCCCCAGCGTGCCGACCGGCAGGCTGACCAGGAGGATGGCGCCGAGCAGGGCGAGGCTCGGTCCGGTCGCCAGCCCGAGGCCGGCAAGATTGACGGCGCCCGCCCCGAAAATCAGCACGGGGACATAGAGCGGCAGGACGAGGACGGCGATCAGGATGCCCGCCCGCCGGACGCCGACGGTGAGCCCGGCGCCGACCGCGCCGATCAGCGACAGCGTGGGCGTGCCGAGCGCCAGCGTCTTCGCCAGCATGACGATCGAGGCGGGCTCGAGCCCGAGCAAGATGCCGAGCAGGGGCGAGGCGACCACCAGGGGCAGCCCGGTCGAGAGCCAATGCGCCATGCATTTGGCGAAGACCACGACGCTGCCCGGCTGGCCGCCGACCATGAGGAGGTCGAGGCTGCCGTCCTCGAGGTCGGCCTGGAACAGCCGGTCGAGCGAGAGCAGCGTGGCGAGCAGGGCGCCGATCCAGATCACCGCGGGCGCGACGCGGGCGAGCTCCTGCCGCTCCGGTCCGGCGGCGAGCGGAAACAGCGTCGCCGCGATCACGAAGAAGCCGATGACGAGGCCGACCGAGCCGCCCTGCGCGAAGGCGAGGCGGAGGTCGCGGCGGAGAATGGCGAGAAAGGCTCCGGTCATGCCGCCTTCTCCAGGGTGAAGGTGCGGGCGTTGGGCAGCGCCAGGCCGTCGTGGGTGGCGACCACGACCATGCCGCCGGCGGCCCGGTGTTCCCAGATCAGGCCGGCCAGGACTTCGACCGAGGCGGCGTCGAGGCTCACGGTGGGCTCGTCCAGGAGCCAGAGCGGGCGCGGCGCGAGCGCCAGACGGGCGAGGCCGAGGCGGCGCTTCTGCCCGGCCGAGAGGATGCCGGCCGGCAGGTCGCCGAGCGCGCCGAGGCCGAGGCGGTCGAGCGCCGTGTCCACGGCGGTGACCGGCGTGCCTTCGAAGCGGGCCCAGAATTCCAGGTTCTGCCACGCGGTCAGGGCGAATTTCAGGGCGTCGCCATGGCCGGCGTAGCGAAGCCTGCGGCCGTGCGCCTCGCGGTCCTCGTCGATCGGGCGGCCGTCCCAGGTAATCCGTCCGGTCGCTGGGGCGAGCAGGCCGGCGAGCAGGCGCAGCAGGGTCGACTTGCCGGCCCCGTTCGGCCCGCGCAGGACCAGCGCCTCGCCCGCCTCGACGGTGAGGTCGATGCCGGCCAGCACGGCCCTTTCGCCGCGAATGACGCCAAGTGCTTCGGTTGCCAGCATGATGCGATCAGTCGACCTTGGTGCCCCCGCGGCCGGCGCCTTCCATGAAGCGGGCGACGCCTTCGGCCGCGTGTTCGAGCGACTGCATGCCGAGATAGAATTCGTTCTGCAGCGCGCTGTCGAGCGACAGGTTCCACTGCTCGTAGACCGAGCGGCGATCGAAGCGCATGCAGGCCTGGGGCAGGGCGGCGATCTCGGCCGCCAGTTTCTCGGCAGCAGTGCGTGCTTCGCCCTTGGGCACGACGCGATTGATCAGGCCCATCGAAAGCGCCTCGGCGGCATCGACGGGACGGCCGGTCAGGATCAGGTCGAGGGCGCGGCCCTGGCCGATGATGCGCGGCAGGCGCACGGTGCCGCCGTCGATCAGCGGCACGCCGAAGCGCCGGCAGAAGACGCCGAGCACGGCATCCTCTTCGGCGACGCGGATGTCGGCCCAGAGGGCGAGTTCGAGCCCGCCGGCGACGGCATAGCCCGAGATCGCGGCGATCACCGGCTTCGAGAGATCGAGGCGGGTCGGCCCCATCGGGCCGTCGCCGTCGGGCTGGGTCCGGTTCACGTTTTCGCCGCTCGAAAAGGACTTCAGATCGGCGCCGGCGCAGAAGGTGCCGTGGTCGCCCCAGAGCACGGCGACGCGCGCCTCCTCGTCGGCATCGAAGGCGCGGAAGGCGTCGGCCAGGGCTTCCGCGGTCGGCCGGTCGACGGCGTTCTTCGCATGCGGCCGCGAGAGAATGATCGTGGTGACGGGACCGCTGGTCTCGACATGAACGGCCATTGTTCGGTCTCCCTGCAACGCTTCTCGGCGCGCATCATAGGCAAGGCCGGCACGAGGACCAGAAAAATCGCGCAAAAGCGGCGGCCACGACCATTGTCGGGACTTCACGACCGCGGCCGGCCTCACTATGCTCGCAACCGATCGAAGAGCCCGATCACCATCGGACTCGTTTGGCCCGCCCGGCAGGAATGTTCGACCACTGCCCGCCCATTCATGGAGTTGCTCCGTGCCCTCGCTCGACAGCCTGAAGACCCGCAAGAAACTGACCGTCGGCAAGACTTCCTACGACTATTTCAGCCTCAAGGCCGCCGAGAAGGAATTGGGCGACCTGTCGCTCCTCCCGGTTTCGCTCAAGGTCCTGCTCGAGAACCTGCTGCGTAACGAGAACGGCACCACCGTCACCGTCGACGACATCAAGGCCGTGGCCGCCTGGCTGAAAGACAAGAAGTCCGACCGCGAAATCGCCTTCCGTCCCGCCCGCGTGCTGATGCAGGACTTCACCGGCGTGCCCGCCGTGGTCGACCTCGCCGCGATGCGCGACGCCATGGCCAGCATGGGCGGCGACCCGAACAAGATCAATCCGCTCTCGCCCGTCGACCTCGTCATCGACCATTCGGTGATCGTCGACGAGTTCGGCTCCAAGTCCGCCTTCAAGGACAACGTGAAGCTGGAATACGAGCGTAATGCCGAGCGTTACGGCTTCCTGCGCTGGGGCCAGCAGGCCTTCAACAATTTCCGCGTCGTGCCCCCGGGCACCGGCATCTGCCACCAGGTGAACCTGGAATATCTGG
>NZ_JBAZKR010000020.1:0-52476 GCF_041650655.1 Zavarzinia sp. | reverse complement strand
GTGCTCGGCGAAGGCGCCAAGGCGAACCACCTGAGCTAT
This sequence comes from Zavarzinia sp., assembly GCF_041650655.1. Taxonomy (GTDB): domain Bacteria; phylum Pseudomonadota; class Alphaproteobacteria; order Zavarziniales; family Zavarziniaceae; genus Zavarzinia. The sequence continues at coordinate 52,437 of NZ_JBAZKR010000020.1, read as the reverse complement.
CTCGGCGATGCAGTGATCGGCGCCGGCGCCAATATCGGAGCAGGCACCATCACCTGCAATTACGACGGTTACACCAAGTCGAAGACCGAGATCGGCGCCGGTGCCTTCATCGGCTCCAACTCGGCCCTGGTGGCGCCGGTCACGGTCGGTGCCGGCGCCATTGTCGGCGCTGGTTCGGTGGTGGTCGAGCCGGTCGCCGCCGACGCCCTCTATCTCGAACGGGCCAAGCCGGTGCAGAAGCCGGGCTGGGCCGCGCGCTTCCGCCTGCGCAGGGGCAGGCGCCAGGAGTAATCTCATGTGTGGCATCGTCGGTATCGTCGGCAGCTCCGAAGTCGCATCGCGCCTGGTCGACGGCCTGCGGAGGCTCGAATATCGGGGCTATGATTCGGCCGGTCTCGCCACCCTGGTCGACGGCCGGATCGAGCGCCGCCGGGCCGAGGGCAAGCTCGGCCACCTGACCGAACTCCTGGCGCAGCAGCCGCTGCCCGGCATCACCGGGATCGGCCACACCCGCTGGGCCACCCATGGCGCACCCACGACGACCAATGCCCATCCCCATGCGACCAAGCATGTCGCCGTCGTGCACAACGGCATCATCGAGAATTTTCGCGAACTGAAGAACGAGCTGGTCGCCCGCGGCCACGTGTTCGAGAGCGAGACGGATTCGGAGGTCGTCGCCCATCTGATCTCCGACGGGATCGAGCGCGGGCTCGAGCCGCAGCCGGCGGTGGCTGAGGCGCTGCACCGGCTGCGCGGCGCCTTCGCGCTGGCGATCCTCTTCGCCCGTCACGACGGCTTGCTGATCGGCGCCCGGCGCGGCAGTCCGCTCGCCGTCGGCTTCGGCGAGGGCGAGATGTATCTGGGCTCCGACGCTCTCGCCCTGTCGAGCTGGACGCGCCGCGTGCTCTACCTCGAAGAGGGCGACTGGGTGGTGCTGAACCGCGACGGCGCCCAGGTCTTCGATGCCCAGGACCGGCCGGTCGAGCGTTCGATCCGCACCGTCTCCCTGTCGCCCTCGATGATCGAGAAGGGAAACTACCGGCATTACATGCAGAAGGAGATCTTCGAGCAGCCGCAGGTGATCGGCGACGCGCTGGCGACCTATCTCGACCCCGCGACGCGCAGGCCCCGCCTGCCTGCCGGCGGGCCGGACTGGAACGCCGTGCAGCGCCTGACCATCGTCGCCTGCGGGACCTCGAACTACGCCGCCATGATCGCCAAATATTGGTTCGAGCAGGTGGCACGACTGGCGGTCGAAGTCGACATCGCCTCCGAATTCCGTTACCGCGAGGCGCCCCTGCCGCCGGGCGGTGCCGCGCTCTTCATCAGCCAGTCGGGCGAGACGGCGGATACGCTGGCGGCGCTTCGCTATGCCAAGGCACATGGCCAGTTCATCGTCGCCCTGGTCAACGTCCCCGAATCCTCGATGGCGCGGGAAGCCGATCTGGTGCTGCCCATCCTGGCCGGGCCGGAGATCGGCGTCGCCTCGACCAAGGCCTTCACCTGTCAGTTGACCGTGCTCATGTGCCTCGTCCTCGCCGTCGCCCGCGCCCGCGGCACGATCGACGCGGCGGAGGAGGCGCGGCTCTGCGCCGCCCTGTCGGAAGTGCCGGCACGTGCCCTCGAAGTGCTGAACCACGACGACAAGATCCGCGAGATCGCGGACTGGCTGGCCCAGGCGCGCGACGTGCTCTATCTCGGCCGGGGGGCGATCTTCCCGGTCGCCCTCGAAGGCGCCCTGAAACTCAAGGAAATCTCCTATATCCATGCCGAAGGCTATGCGGCCGGCGAATTGAAGCACGGGCCGATCGCCCTGATCGACGACCTCGTGCCGGTCATCGTGCTCGCCCCCCACGGCCCTCTGTTCGAAAAGACCGTGTCGAACATGCAGGAAGTCCTGGCCCGCGGCGGCCGCGTGATTCTCCTGTCCGATACCGCGGGGATCGAGACCGAGGGCAAGCACGCTGCCGAGATGATCGAGCTGCCCCTGGTCGATCCCTTCGTGACGCCGGTGCTCTATGCGATTCCGGTCCAGCTTCTCGCCTATCACACCGCGGTCGCCAAGGGCACGGACGTCGATCAGCCGCGCAACCTGGCGAAATCCGTGACCGTGGAATAGGTACAAGGGCGGCCTGAAAATAGGGGCATCGCCGGGGCGCCGGCAGCGCTATAGTCCCGCCGTTTGCGCCGCCGCCTGGGAAGGACTGCCGTGGTCGAAGACAAACGCCTGGCGGCCGCCCGCCGATTGTTCGAGCATGTGGCGAGCCGGCTGGACGGCTCGATCGCCGTCCGCCTGTGGGACGGCAGCGTGATCCCCCTCGGGCCCGAGGCCGACACGCGCTACCAGGTCGCCTTCGATTCGGCGGCGACGCTGGGTCGCCTGCTGCGCCGGCCGACCCTGGAAAACCTGGTGATCCACTATGCCGAAGGCCATGTCGACCTGCTGGGCGGCGACCTGATCGAATTCGTCGAGGCGGCCCAGGCCCGGCGCATGAAGCTGAAATTCAGCGATCTCGACAAGGGCCTGCTCGCCCGCTGCCTGTGGACGCTGGCCCGGACGCCGGGCAAGGCGGGGGCCGCCGAACACCGTTTCGGCGCGGACGAGGCGGCCCGCGTCTCCTCCGACCAGCGCCACGATCAGGATTACATCCGCTTCCACTACGACATCGGGGACGACTTCTACCGTCTCTTCCTCGATCCCGAGACGCAGTATTCCTGCGCCTATTTCACCGATTGGGACAACAGCCTCGAACAGGCCCAGCGCGACAAGCTGGATCACATCTGCCGCAAGCTGCGCCTGAAGCCGGGGGAGCGTTTCCTCGATGTCGGCTGCGGCTGGGGCGGGCTGATCGCCCATGCCGTGCAGCATTACGGCGTGACCGCCCATGGCGTCACCCTCTCGCAGAACCAGCATGATTTCGCCCGCGCCAAGATGGAACGCCTGGGGATTGCCGACAAGGTGACGATCGAGCTGAAGGACTATCGCCTGCTCGAGGGGCGCTTCGACAAGATCGCGTCGATCGGCATGTACGAGCATGTCGGCATCGCCAATTACCCGGCCTATTTCGGCAAGCTGAAATCGCTGCTGCGCCCGGGCGGCATATTGCTCAACCACGGCATCACCCGCCGCGCCAAGGCGGACAAGCGCCGCTTCGGCAAGATCCGGCCGGAGAACCGGCTGATCCTGAAATATGTCTTCCCGGGCTCCGAACTCGACCATATCGGGCACACGCTGGAGAGCATGGAAGCCGTCGGTTTCGAGATTCACGACGTCGAAGGCCTGCGCGAGCATTATGCCCGCACCACCCGGCTCTGGTGCCAGCGCCTGTCGGCCCGGAAGGACGAGGCGATCGCCCAGGTGGGCGAGGCCAAGTATCGTCTCTGGATCGCCTATCTGGCCGGCGTCTCCTTCGCCTTCAAGAATGGCACGCTCCGCCTGTTCCAGACCGTGGCGACCCGGCACCAGAAGAATGCGCCGCTGGAATTGCCGCCCAGCCGGGCCGATCTCTATACAAGGGCCGAATCGCAAAGCCGGGGTTGACGGCGGCCGCTCGCGGCGGATCATCCCCTCAACGACAAGGGGGAGGGATGCCATGAAGCGCTGGCTGAAAATCGGCCTGGGGGCCGCCGTGCTGTCGGTGGGCGGTTGCCTCGCCGTGCTGCAGGCCGGGGGCGACACCTCGAAACTGCCGCCGGGCGCCGATTTCGGACCAAATCCGACCCTGGTCGCCCCGGTCACCGGCCTGATGCCGACGGTCAATATCGCCACGGCGGTGGGCTGGGCGCCGGGCGGCGCCCCGGTCGCAGCACCGGGCCTGAAAGTCACGGCCTATGCGACCGGCCTCGACCATCCGCGCTGGCTCTATCGCCTGCCGAACGGCGACATCCTGGTGGCGGAGACGAACCGCCCGTCGACCGCGAGCGGGCTCACCGGCATGGCGGAGCGCTATATCATGGGCCAGGCGGGCGCCGGGGTCGCCGGTGGCAACCGCATCAGCCTGCTGCGCGATGCCGACGGCGACGGCGTGCCCGAACTGAAGACACCCTTCATCGAAGGCTTGAACGCACCCTTCGGCATGGCCCTGGTGGGCGAGACCCTTTATGTCGCCACGGCGGAAGCCCTGATCCGCTTCCCCTACAAAGCGGGCGAGACCAAGATCACCGCCCCGCCGGAGCGGGTGGTGGACCTGCCGGGTGGGCCGCTCAACCACCATTGGACCAAGAACCTGGTCGCCGCGGCCGACGGCAAGCATCTCTATGTGGCGGTCGGCTCCAATTCCAACGTGGGCGAGAACGGCATGGAGGTCGAGAAGGACCGCGCCGCCATCCTGGAGGTCGATCCCGCGGCCAGGACTTACCGCGTCTTCGCCTCGGGCCTGCGCAACCCGGTCGGCATGGGCTTCGAGCCGGTCACCGGCAAGCTCTGGACCTCGGTCAACGAGCGCGACGAATTGGGCAGCGATCTGGTGCCGGACTATATGACCTCGGTCGTCGACGGCGGTTTCTATGGCTGGCCCTACAGCTATTACGGCCAGCATGTCGACACACGGGTCGAGCCGCAGCGCCCGGATCTCGTGGCCAAGGCCCTGGTGCCCGACTATGCCCTGGGCGCCCATACCGCCTCCCTCGGTCTCGCCTTTGCCGAAGGCACGCTGCTGCCGCCGGCCTTCCGCGCCGGCGCCTTCGTCGGCCAGCACGGCTCGTGGAACCGCGACCCGCGCGCCGGCTACAAGGTGATCTTCGTGCCCTTCGCGGTGGGCAAGCCGGCGGGCCTGCCGGTCGACGTGCTGACCGGTTTCCTCAGTCCCGAGGGCGATGCCTGGGGCCGCCCGGTCGGCGTCGCCTTCGATCGCCTGGGGGCCCTGCTGGTGGCCGACGACGTCGGCAACGCGGTCTGGCGGGTGGCGCCGTGAAGGTATTCAGGCCAGCTCGAAACGGATGTCCTGGGCGCCTTCCCAGAGCGTCATCTTGCCGAGCTTCACGACATTCTCGAGGTCGCCCTCGATGGTGATGAAATGGTTGCCGGCGAGCTGGCCCATCTTGCTGGCGAAATGGACGCCGCCATAGGCGAGCAGAATCTCGGTCTCGGAAATACCGCCGGGATAGAGGATGATCTGGCCCGGCGCCGGATAGCTGGTGTGGTTCTCGTAGTCGACGCCGAAGTCGAGATCGCCGAGCGGCATCCACACGCCTTCGCCGCTCCAGCGCACATGCACCACTTTCGAGACGAAGGGCATCTGCTTCTTGAAGGCGGCCACGGTCTTGGGCGCCAGCGCTTCCTCGAAGCGGGCCTTGAAGGTGAAGGGGCCGGCAGTGATCTTCAGTGCGGACAACGCGGATTCTCCTTGGGCGTTTGCGCCGATTACAGTGTAGCCGGGGCGTTCCGTCACCATCAAAGGCCCCAGAAACAGTTTCGCCGTTTTTGCGGCCATCGGAAGTTGAAATACAGGGTTATGGCAACCGTCGATATTCGCCCCTTCGAGCCCGAAGACCTGATGCCGCTGATCCGCCTGTTCCGGGACAGCGTGCGGCAGGTGGCGATCCGCGACTATACGCAAGCGCAGGTCGAGGCCTGGGCGCCCGATCAGATCGACCCGCTCGCCTTCGGCATGCGCTTCGCGCGGCAGACCACGATGGTCGCGGTCGAGAGCGGGGCGACGGCGGGCTTTGCCACGATCGACGAGCGCGGCCATGTCGACCTTCTCTTCGTCCACCCCGATCACCAGCGCCGGGGCGTTGGCCGGGCGCTGCTCTCGGCGGTCGATGCCTGGGCGCGGGGACGGGGCCTCGGCCGGCTCTCGGCCCATGTCAGCTTCACCGCGCGACCGCTGTTCGAAGCTGTCGGTTTTGCGGCGCTCACCAGACGGCGGATCGAGATCCGCGGCCAGGCGCTCGAAAATTTCCGGATGGAGAAACCGCTTCAGACCGACGGGCAGCCATCCTCGCCGAGCGGCAGCGATTCGGGATTGCCGGGCGCCCAGTGATCGACGAAGGCGCCGGGAATGCCGGTATTGGCGGGATCGCCGCCGACCGGATAGAAGCGTTCCGCCCCCTTGGGTCCGCCGACCGCGAAACAGGACGGGTCGTCCTTGGCATTCAGAGTCGGATAGTCGAAGCAGGCGAGCGGCGTGCCCGCCTCGAAGGCACCGAAGTCCTGGGACAGGCTGTCGATCCACCAAGTCCCGGAATGCAGGCACTGGAGCTGGAAATAGGCGCTCCGCCCGTCCGGCGAATAGAATTCCTTGAACTTGTCGCCCGAGAGGAAATGGCCGTTCAGCGTGCGATTGGAGAACAGCGCGCGGAGCTGTTCGCTGTCGCGAATCACGTCGGGCTGGGCATGGGCGGGGCCGGTCGCGGCAAGGATGCAGAACAGAAGGACGGCGAGACGGCGGCAGGCCATGAAGGGCATCTCCTCGGCGGACACCTGCCTGATATGCGCCTTCGGCAGGCCCGTGAAAAGCCCGGGGGCTATCGACGCGGCCCTAAGCCGCCTTAAGATGCGCCTCCCAGCAAGGGAGGATCGGATGCTCGCACTGAAAGACCCCAGCCTGTTCCGGGACAGGAACTTCATCGCGGGCCAATGGGTCGGCGCCGACGACGGCGCCACGGTCGAGGTGAACAACCCGGCGACCCTGGAAATCCTGGGCACCATCCCCAAGTCCGGCGCGGCCGAGACCAGGCGGGCGATCGCCGCCGCGAATGCCGCTTGGCCCTCCTGGCGCGCCAAGACGGCCAAGGAACGCGCCCAGATTCTGCGCCGCTTCGCCGATCTCATGATGGCGAACCAGGACGACCTGGCGCTCCTGATGACCGCCGAACAGGGTAAGCCACTGGCCGAGGCCAAGGGCGAAGTGGCCTATGCCGCCGCCTTCCTCGAATGGTTCGGGGAAGAAGCCAAGCGGGTCTATGGCGAGACCATCCCCGGCCATGCCGCCGACAAGCGCCTGATCGTGCTGCGCCAGCCGGTCGGCGTCGTCGCCGCGATCACACCGTGGAATTTCCCCTCTGCCATGATCACGCGAAAGATCGGCCCGGCGCTCGCCGCCGGCTGTCCGGTCGTGGTGAAGCCGGCGACCCAGACGCCCTATTCCGCGCTCGCCCTGGCCGAACTCGGCACCCGCGCCGGCCTGCCGGCGGGCGTCCTCAACGTGGTCACCGGGGCGGCCGGCGCCATCGGCGGCGAGCTGACGTCGAACCCGACGGTGCGCAAGCTGACCTTCACCGGCTCGACCGAAGTGGGCAAGATCCTGATGGCGCAATGCGCCGCCACGGTGAAGAAGGTCAGCCTCGAACTCGGCGGCAATGCGCCCTTCATCGTTTTCGACGACGCCGATCTCGACGCCGCGGTCGAAGGCGCCATCGCCTCCAAATACCGCAATACGGGGCAGACCTGCGTCTGCGCCAACCGCCTGCTGGTGCAGGACGCCGTCTATGACGCCTTCGCCGAGAAGCTGGGCAAGGCGGTCGCCGCGCTCAAGGTCGGCAACGGCGTGGAGGCCGGCGTCACCCAAGGCCCGCTGATCGACATGAAGGCGGTCGCCAAGGTCGAGGAACATATCGCCGATGCCGTCGCCAAGGGCGCCAAGATCGCGGCCGGCGGCAAGCGCCACGCCCTCGGCGGGAGCTTCTTCGAGCCGACCGTGCTGACCGGCGTCACCCCCGCCATGGCGGTCGCAAGGGAAGAGACCTTCGGCCCGGTGGCGCCGCTGTTCCGCTTCACCGACGAGGCGGAGGCGATCGCGATGGCCAACGACACCGAATTCGGCCTGGCCAGCTATTTCTACGCCAGAGACGTCGGCCGCATCTTCCGCGTCGCCGAGGCGCTGGAATATGGCATCGTCGGCATCAATTCGGGCCTCATCTCGACCGAGGTGGCACCCTTCGGCGGGGTCAAGGAATCCGGCATCGGGCGCGAAGGCTCCCGCCACGGGATCGAGGATTACCTCGAACTCAAATATCTCTGCCTCGGCGGCATCTAGGCGGACCCCATGACCGTGAACGTGCACCCTTACGATTACGACCTCTTCGTCATCGGCGCCGGTTCGGGCGGTGTCCGGGCGGCGCGGATCTCCGCCGGTTACGGCGCCCGCGTCGCCGTGGCCGAGGAATACCGGGTCGGCGGCACCTGCGTGATCCGCGGCTGCGTGCCGAAGAAGCTCCTGGTCTATGCCTCGCATTACCACGACGAGATCGCGGATGCGGCCGCCTTCGGTTGGACCGTCGAAGGCACGCCCCGCTTCTCGTGGCCGAAGCTGATCGCCGCCAAGGACCGCGAAATCGACCGCCTGAACGGCCTCTATATCAAGGGGCTGGAGAGCGCGGGCGTCACTTTGATGGAGGGCCGGGCACGTTTCGTGGATGCCCATACGCTCGACGTCGGCGGCAAGCTGGTCACTGCGGCGACCGTGCTGATCGCCACTGGTGCGACGCCCGAAGTCCCGGCGATCCCGGGGCGCGAACACGCCATCACCTCGAACGAAGCCTTCCACCTGGCCGATCTGCCGGGACGCATCGCGATCGTCGGCGCCGGCTATATCGCGGTCGAATTCGCCGGCATCTTCGCCGGCATGGGCGCCAAGACCACCCTCGTGCACCGACGGGCGCAACTGCTGCGCGGCTTCGACGACGACATGGCCCGCCGCCTGGGCGAGGAATATGTCCAGAAGGGCATCGACCTCCATCTGAGCGCCACGCCGACCGCGATCGACAAGACCGCTTCGGGCCTCGTCCTCCATCTCTCGGACGGCCATTCGCTCGAAGTCGACCAGGTGATGTTCGCGACCGGGCGGCGGCCCAATACCAAGGGCCTGGGCCTGGAGGCCGCGGGGGTCGATGCCGGGGCCAAGGGCGAAGTGCTGGTCGACCTCTATTCCCGCACCAATGTGCCGAACATCTATGCCGTCGGCGACGTCACCGACCGCCTGGCCCTGACCCCGGTTGCCATCAAGGAGGGCCATGCCTTCGCCGATACGGTGTTCGGCGGCCGCCCTGCGGTGGCCGATCACGCCGACGTGCCGACCGCGGTGTTCAGCCAGCCGCCCATCGGCACCGTCGGGCTGACAGAAGCCGAGGCGGTGGAGCGCTACGGCGCCGTGGATATCTACGAGGCCGGCTTCCGCCCGATGAAGCACACGCTGACCGGGCGGCAGACGCGGACCTATATGAAGCTGATCGTGGAGCCGCGCTCGGACCGGGTGGTCGGCGTCCATATGATCGGCGACGACGCGCCGGAGATCGTCCAGGCCCTCGGCATCGCGATCAAGGCGGGCGCCACCAAGGCCCAGTTCGACCGTACCGTGGCGGTCCACCCGACCGCGGCCGAGGAACTGGTGCTGATGCGGACCAAGGCGCGCACGGCAAAGGCGGAGGCACCGGCGGCCTGAGCCCGCGCATTTTGCCGCGGGAGCGAAAACTCCCGCGCTTCTGCCCTAATCCTGCCTTTTCTTTGGTCTAAGGCGAGGGCCGGGAGTTCGGCGTGGCGGTGCTTGCAGACCGTCGCGCGAGGCTCCATGATCCGCGCCACTTCGGCCTGTTCCGGCCATCCCGCCTTCCACGTCTCTCCGTCCCACTTCGGGGTCATCATGCAGCGTCTGACTTTCCCGTGCCTCCTCGCCTTCGGTCTGGCCGTAGCGCCGGCCGCCTTCGCCGAGGGGACGGCGCCCGCGCCCGCGGCCGCCCCTGCTGCGGCCCCGGCGGCCGCCGATCCGGTGGTGGCGAAGGTGGGGGACCAGGAAATCCATCGCTCCGAAGTGGCCGAAGCCTACAAGAGCCTGCCCGAGCAGTTCTCTCAGATCCCGATGGAGGCGATCTTCAACGAGCTGGTTCAGCAGCTCGTCGAGCGCCGCGTGGTCGCCATCGCGGCCGACAAGGCGGGCCTCGGCAACGATCCCGAAGTGCTGGCCAAGCTCGCCGTGCTGAAGGAGCGCGTTCTCGAAGAGGTCTACGTCAGCCGGGTGATCGATCCGACCATTACCGACGCCATGCTGAAGGCCAAATACGACAAGATCATCGCCGATAATCCGGCCGAAGAGGAAGTCCACGCCCGCCACATCCTGGTCGACAGCGAGGAAGAGGCGAAGAAGCTGAAGGCGGAGCTCGACAAGGGCGCCGATTTCGCCGAACTGGCGAACAAGCACTCGAAGGACGCGCACGACGGTTCGGGCGGCGACCTCGGCTATTTCACTCGCGACCGCATGGTGCCCGAATTCGCCGAAGCCGCCTTCGCCGCCGAGAAGGGCAAGGTGGTCGGCCCGGTGAAGACCCAGTTCGGCTGGCACCTGATCCTGGTGATCGACAAGCGCAAGCAGGAACCGCCGCCGTTCGAGAGCGTGAAGGACCAGCTCAAGGAAATGGTCGCCCAGGAAGTGACGGCGGCCAAGGTCGAGGAGCTGAAGAAGGGGCTGACCATCCAGGTCTTCAACCCCGACGGTTCGGTGCCGCGGCCGCAGATCGCGCCGGCGCCCACGCCCGCTCAATAATCATCCGTCCTGTCGCCAAGCCCAAGCCCGAGGAGAGATTCCATGGCCGGGGGGAAGACCCATTCCGTTTCGCCGCTCGCCCCTGAGGGGATGCCCGAATTGCCACCGATCGCCGGTGTCGAGATCGGCGCGATCGAAGCGGGCGTGCGCTACAAGGGCCGTACCGACCTGATGATGATGCGCTTCGCCACCGGCACGGTGGCGGCGGGCGTCTTCACCACGTCGAAATGCGCCTCGGCCCCGGTCGACTGGTGCCGTTCGATCCTGGGCAAGGGCGGTGCGCGCGCCGTCGTGGTGAATTCCGGCAACGCCAATGCCTTCACCGGCAAGGCCGGCGCCGCCGCGGCCAAGACGGTCGCTGTCGCCACCGCCAAGCTGGTGGGCTGCAAGGCCGATGCCGTCTATATGGCCTCGACCGGCGTGATCGGCGAAGTCCTGCCGGCGGAAAAGGTCACTGCCGCCCTGCCCAAGCTCGCCACCACGCTCCGCCCCGACCGCTGGGACGAGGCGGCGCGGGCGATCATGACCACCGACACCTTCCCCAAGGCGGCGGTGCGCAAGACCGACATCGACGGCAAGCCGGTCACTATCGTCGGCATCGCCAAGGGTTCGGGCATGATCGCACCGGACATGGCGACCATGCTCTCCTTCGTCGCGACCGACGCCACGATCCCGGGCGACGTGCTCCAGGCCCTGCTGGCCAAGGCGGCGGACAAGTCGTTCAATTCGATCACGGTCGACGGCGACACCTCGACCTCGGACACGCTGCTCGCCTTCGCCACGGGCAAGGGCGTCACCCACAAGCCGGTGACCAAGCTCGGCGACGCCCATTTCCGCCACTTCAAGGCGGCCTTCGAGGACTTGCTGGTCGAACTCGCCCAGCTCGTCGTGAAGGACGGCGAGGGGGCGCGGAAATTCGTCACCGTCACCGTGACCGGCGCCCAGTCGGCCAAGGCGGCGCGCAAGATCGCGCTCACCATCGCCAATTCGCCCCTGGTGAAGACCGCGATCGCCGGTGGCGACGCCAATTGGGGCCGCATCGTCATGGCCGTCGGCAAGTCGGGCGAGAAGGCCGACCGAGACAAGCTGACGATCAAGATGGGCGGCCGCTTGGTCGCCGAGAAGGGCGCCGTGCACCCCCGCCACGACGAGGCGGCGGCGACCGAGCACTTCAAGGGCACCGATATCGTGATCGAAGCCGATGTCGGCGTCGGCAAGGGTTCGGCCACGGTCTGGACCTGCGACCTGACCCACGGCTATATCGACATCAATGCCGACTACCGGAGCTGAGCGTCCGGCCGTCGTCCTGCGCCCGCTCGTCCCCGCCGATGCCGGGACGATCGGGCGCGACCTCGACGATTTCGAGATCGCGCGCTGGACGGCGCGCATCCCCCATCCTTATCCGCCGGGGGCTGCCGAAGCCTATCTGGCCGAGGCGGCGGCGTCGGACGAAGTGGGCAGCAGCCTGCACCGGGCGATCACGCTGGCGGGCGACGACACGCTGCTCGGCATCATCTCGCTCTTCGGCATGACGGGCGACGGCTCGGCCGAAGTCGGCTATTGGCTGGCCCGCCGCCATTGGGGCCGGGGCATCGCCGGGGAAGCGCTGCGCGCCCTGGTGGCGCTGGCAAGGGCGCGGGGATTGACGCGGCTCACCGCCCAGGTCATGACCGACAATGCGCGCAGCATCGGCGTCCTCACCGGGGCGGGCTTCGTCAAGGACGCGGGCTGGAGCGCCCCGCGTGAGAATGTCGTCGGCGTCCGCACCTGCGGCGCCGGCTATGTCCTCGATTTGGGGTAGTGGGATTGGTGCGGGGGAAGGCATGAACCGGATCGTCATCGTGACCGCGGCCGTGCTGGTCGATCCCGACCGCCGCATCCTGATCGCCAAGCGGCCGACGGGAAAATCGCTCGCCGGGCTCTGGGAATTCCCCGGCGGCAAGCTGGAGCCGGGCGAGAGTCCGGAACAGGCCCTGATCCGCGAGCTGGACGAAGAACTGGGCATCACCGTGCGCGAGCCCTGCCTCGCCCCGCTCACCTTCGCCAGCCACGCCTACGAGAAATTCCACCTGCTCATGCCGGTCTATGTCTGCCGGCGCTGGGAAGGCGTGCCGCAGGCGAAGGAACACGCCGAACTCGCCTGGGTCAACCGCATGAAGCTCGGCGACTATCCGATGCCACCCGCCGACCTGCCCCTGATCTCGGTGATCCAGGACCAGGTCTGAAGGCGCCGCAGCCTTCGTTTACCCTTACCGCCCCAACGCATCATGCCCGGGCTCGTCCCGGGCATCCACGTCGAGACGAGCCGCAGTTGCCGTGAATTCCCCGACGTTCTCGAGCATCTCCCCTCAAGTCACCACTTCGATCTCGGGCGTGCCGTCGAGTTCCAGGCGGATCTGGCCGCGGCCGGGGCGGCTCAGGCGGATCGGGGCGGCGCGTTCGTCGAGTCTTCGGCGCAGCAGGATCAGGCGGGTCTCCAGATTGTCCTTCACCTCCGGCAGGCGGAGCCGCGGGTCCATGCGGATCTCGCGGTTGGTGAAGTCGGTGCGCCCTTCGTCCAGATGGGCGCGCAGGAAATGGTGCAACAGGCGCCCGGGGATGCCGCGTACCAGATAGTCCTCGCCCAGGAAGATACTGTCGTCGAAGGGATAGTAGCGGATGCGGAGGCGACCCTCGGCCGGGACGGGCGGCGGGGCGGGCGCCGGAGCCGGGGCCTCGCCCGCCGCCGCTTCCTGGAGGGCGAGGCCGGCGGCCAGATGGCCCGCGACCAGGGCCAGGGCATTCTCGTCCTCCCGCGTGAAGGCGAAGCGCCGGGGCGATTCGGCGAAGACGAGACCGAGGAGCTGGCCGCGGCCGAGCAGGGGAATCGCCATTTGGCTCAAAGGCTCGGCCAGGCCCGGATAGGGCACGCTGTGCGTCTCGGCCGCCGTTTCCTGGCGCACGGCGGCGGCATAGCGCCGGCCCCGGCTGATGTCGGCCAGGCGAAGCGGCAGGCGCGCCTTGGCGGCGAGGCCGATGACGCCGTCGCCCAGCGCCACTTCGGCCCCGATGCCGAGGGTGTCGTAGCCGCGGCTCGCCATGACGGAAAGGCGGGTGCCGTCTTCGTCCGGGATCAGCACCATCATGTGTCCGATGCCGAAGTCATCCGCCATGCCCTGCAGCACGCGGTCGATCATGGCATCGGCGTCGCGGCAGGCGGCGATCTCGGCGGCGAGCCTGGTGCTGGCGGCCAGGCGGTCGGCGGCATCCGGCCCCGGCGGCGCCGGCGACCACAGCACGGAACTCGGCGCCGGCACCGGCTCCCAGGTCAGCACGCGGTAGATGTCGGCACTGCGGAGCGCCATCACCCCGGCCATGCCCTGCTGGGCCGACATGGCTTCGAGATGAAGCGCCATCCGCTCGAACAGGGGGCCTGCCGTCTTCGCTTCGACGAAGGCGATCTCGAGCAGGAATTGCTCGCCGCTCCGCCCGTCGACCACGATCAGCGCCGCCCGGCCGCCGGCCCGGACATTGGCCGCGGTCTTGCTGAAGAACTGGTTCGACAGGGCGACATGGCCGTCGTCCAGGTAATGGACGTGGGAGAGGTAGGAGACATTGGGCACGCCCATGCCGTCGACCGTGGCGATGATCGAAGGGATGACGCCTTCGAAACAGGCGGCGAGATCGCGTAAGCGGCGCCCGTTCATGGCGCGCCCTCCAGCAGGCTGCCGGCCCGCGGCCCCGGGGTCTGCACGAAGACGTCGGCCGGGCGGAAGCGAAGGCGCATCAGTCTTTCGTCGCCCATCCAGAAGGAAATCTGCCCCGGTGTCACGCCGAGCCCGGCCAGCACTGCGCCGACCTGACGGCGATAGGCCTGCGACCAGTCGTGATCCGCCGCCTCGGCCGGGGCGAGGGCGGTGACCGTGCCTTTGAGCTGGTAGGTCCGGTAATCGTCCGGCTTGACCACGGTAACCGCGACCGGCGCCCCGGGGGTCAGATTGGCGACCAGGCGCGGCCATTGCGCGGCCGAGACCATCGTATCCATCAGCCCGCCTGGCGCGCGCCGGTTGCCCAGGCCGCGGCCGATCGCCGGCAGAAGGGCGCCGTCGCGCGAAGCCAGAATGGTCATGACCGCACCTTCCGCGAAGGTGGCGATGCTGTCGTCGATCAAGGCTCCCCCTCCGGCCGATCCCGATAGGAGCAATTTAGGAAAAACGAACAGGACTTAGGAAGCATTTAGGAAGCCCCGGCCCGGGCAGGGGACTATCTGGATGGGCATCGACGAACAAGGAGGTTCCGATGTCTGCACGTCACGATTTCTATGGCCCGATCCACAAGGCGCTCCGCTTCGGCTCGACCGGGCTGCTGCTCCGCCTCGGCAATTGCGATGCCGGCGACGAGGCGGCGCGAGCGGCGCTCTGCGCCGATCTCCGCGCCCAGCTCGCCCTCGGGCGCGCTCATCTCGACCACGAGGAACGCCATCTGCACGGCGCCCTCGAAGCCCGCGCCCCCGGTGTGGCCCGCGTGCTGGAGGATCAGCACGGCCACCACCTGCTGCGCTTCGACCAGTTGGGCGAGCTGATCGCCGCCCTGGAAACCGCCCCGGCGGCGGGGCAAGCGGCGGCGGCCCAGGCCCTCTATCTCGCCTTTTCCGCCTTCATCGCGGAGGACTTCGCCCATATGCATGTCGAAGAGACGGTGACCCAGCCCCTGCTGCACGCCCATTTCAGCGACGACGAAATCCGCGCGATCGAGGGCGGCATCATCGCCAGCCTGACGCCGGAAGAAAACATCGCCTATATGCGCCTGATGCTGCCCGCCATGACCCCGGCCGAACGGCTCGGCATGCTGACCGGGATGCGGGCGGCAGCCCCGGCCGAAGCCTTCACCGCGGTGATCGAAATGGCGGCAAGGCCCTGCCTGCCGGCGCGGGATTTCGCCGATCTCGCCGCCGGTTTGGCGCTCGCCGCCTGAGCTAGCCGGCCTTGTCGCCGGTGCCGATTTCCGGGACGCCCAGCGCATCGGCCAGCCGATGGGTGGCGGTGCCACGGCGTTTCGGCACCGGCTGGTCGGGGCCGGGGGCCCAGCCGGTCAGGGTGACGATCTCGAAGGTCGCGGGGATGCGGCCGTCGGGGCCGGCGAAACGGGCCTGATATTCCTCGGCCAGGGCGAGCACGGTCTCGCGCCGCAAGGGCTTCCGCCGCCGCGCCGCCAGGGCGTTCTGCTCGCCCATGCCGCGGAGGTCGCGGATCAGGCCGAAGACGTCCCCATAGGTGACGGTGATCGTCTCGAGGTCGACGACCGGCATGGCGAAGCCGGCGCGCTGCATCAGGCCGGCGGCATCGCGAAGATCGACGAAGGGCGAGACATGGAGGGAGGCCGCGCCCTCGACCCGCGCCTCGGCGGCGAGGAAGGCCTGGCGGAGTTCGGTCAACGTGCCGCCGCCGATCATCGAGGCGGCGAAGAAACCGTCCGGCTTCAGGGCGTCGCGGATCTGCACCAGGGTGCCCGGCAGGTCGTTCACCCAGTGGAGCGAGGCGGCCGAGGCGATCAGGTCGAAGCTGCCGTCGGCAAAGGGCAGCCATTCCTCGTCCGCCACCAGCGCCGTACCGCCGGCCAGTTGCGCCATGGCGGGCGCCAGATCGGCGGAAATCACCGTATCGACCTTGCCGCTCGCCTTCAGATGGCGGCCGAGGGCGCCGTCGTGGCAGCCGAGGTCGAGGGCGAGGGGGAAGCGCCGGTCGATGTCCTGGATCCGGTCCGCCACCCGGTCGGCGATCTCGGCGAAGAGGAAATCGTGCTGGGCCAGGGTCGTGGCGGCCCGCGTCCGGTGGCGGGCGACCGCGCGGCGGTCGAACACCAGCATGTCGTCGGGGGTGGGCGGTGCTGCGCTCATGCGCCCTTCTATGGCACGATGCGGGCATGATCGCGAGGGGCTTGCAGCGATGGACGAAGCGGGGGGCGACGCGCCTTCTCGACTTCCTGTTGCCGCCGGTCTGCCTCGGCTGCGATGCCGGTGTCGATGCGCCGGGCCGGCTCTGCGCCGCCTGCTGGCCCAGGGTGGCCTTCATCTCGGCCCCGCTCTGCGTCTGTTGCGGCCTGCCCTTCGAACTGCCGGTACCGGCGGGTACGCTCTGCGCCGCCTGTATCGCGGCGCCGCCCCGTTTCGACCATGCCAGGGCGGCGGCGCGCTATGGCGGGCCGATTCGCGACCTGCTGCTCCGCTTCAAGCATGGCGACCGGCTGGATCTGGCACCCGCGCTCGGCCGGCTGCTGGTCCAGGCCGGCGCCGATTGTCTCGACGGCGCGGATGCCCTGGTCCCCGTTCCACTCCATTGGCAGCGCCGCCTGGCCCGCCGCTACAACCAGGCGGCCGAACTGGCGCGCCAGGTGGGCGCCTTGTCCGGCACGCCCGTCTGGCCGGACGTGCTGCTGCGCCGGCGGCCGACGCCGCCCCAGGGCCGGCTCGGCCGGCTCGCCCGCCTGCGTAACGTGGCGGGGGCCTTCGAGGTGGCGGCGGCGGCCAAGCCCCGGATCGCCGGGCGCCACCTCGTGCTGATCGACGACGTCTTCACCACCGGCGCTACTGCCGATGCCTGTTGCCGGGCGCTGAAGGCGGCCGGGGCCGCCCGCGTCGATCTCCTGACCGTGGCGCGGGTCGTCCATGCGGGAGATCCTGCTTGAGGATCTTTTCGCACTGCACCACGTTATTGGGGTGAAGCCGCCGGAGGGCCCGACCGTGACCGACGTCACCATCTATACGACCCAGATCTGCCCCTATTGCTACCGCGCCAAGCAGCTCCTCGCGGAAAAGGGCGTCACTTATCACGAGATCGACGTCTCGATGGACGCCGCCAAGCGCGCCGAGATGACGGAGCGCGCGGGCGGCCGCCGCACCGTGCCGCAGATCTTCATCGGCGCAACCCACGTCGGCGGTTGCGACGACCTTTATGCCCTTGATCGCGCGGGCAAGCTGGATACCCTCCTGAGCGCTGCCTGAGCCTCGGGAGTTTTTCATGTCCGTCCTGCGCGTTGCCTGTGTCCAGATCACCGCGGGACGGGACGTGGCCGCCAATGTCGAGACCGCGAGCCGGCTGATCCGCGCCGCCGCGGCCGACGGCGCCCGCCTGATCGCCACGCCCGAGATGACCTCGCTCATGGAGCGGGACAAGAAGGCGATGCGCCCCAAGATCCGGACCGAGGACGAGGACCAGGCGCTGCCCGCCTTCCGCGCCCTGGCGGCCGAACTCGGCGTGCATCTGCTGATCGGCTCCCTGCCGATCGACGTGGGGCAGGACAGGCTGGCCAACCGGGCCTTCCTGATCGATCCCGCAGGCGCGATCAAGGCGCGCTACGACAAGATCCACATGTTCGACGTCGACCTGCCGGGGGGCGAGAGTTTCCGCGAAAGCGCCTCCTACCGCCCGGGCGAGCGCGCCGTGGTGGCCGAGGTCGAGGGTGCCAAACTGGGCCTGACGATCTGCTACGACCTTCGCTTCGCCACGCTCTACCGAAGGCTGGCCCAGGGCGGGGCGGAGATCCTGGCGGTGCCCGCCGCCTTCACCAGGATCACCGGCGAAGCCCATTGGCATGTCCTCCAGCGCGCCCGCGCGATCGAGACCGGCTGTTTCGTGATCGCGCCGGGCCAGACCGGCACCCATGAGGACGGCCGCCAGACCTACGGCCATTCCCTGATCATCGATCCCTGGGGCGTGGTGCTGGCCGACGGCGGCACCGAGGTGGGCTTCGTCGCCGCCGATCTCGACCTCGACCTGGTCGGGACGGCACGCGGCCGGATCCCGGCCCTGAAGCACGACCGTCTGTTCGAGGGGCCGTGATGCGCCTGCTTCCGCTCGCCACTGTCGCCGCGGTGCTGGCCGCTCCCGGCGCCGCCCTCGCCTTCGACTGCACCAAGGCGAAGACCGACATCGAAAAGGCGATCTGCGCCGATCCCGCCGCCAAGGCCGCGGACGATGCCATGTCGGCCGCCTATGCCGCGGCCAAGGCCCTGCTCGACGCCGAGCAGCAGAAGGCCCTGCGTGACGATCAGCGCGACTGGGTGAAGCGCCGGAACGATATCTGCATGACCTATCCCGACCAGGGCCAGGCGACGCCGGATGCCGAATGCCTGGCACGCATGGCGACTGACCGGGCCGGACTCCTCTCGGCTGCGCCGGTCTTCGCCGGGCCGGACGCGCCGCGCTTCGCGCCGGTGATCCTGCGCGACGTCGACGAAGCGGCCCAGCTCGAGGTCTCGATCATCCGGCCCCAGGTGGTCGAGCCGCAGACGCCCGCGATGAACCAGTTGAACGGCCTCCTGGCCAAGGCGGCCGGCGCCAGCGAGACCGACATCGGCTCCGAGGAAGGGCCGTATGGCCGGATCGTCGGCTATCGCATCGGCTATGCCTCGGGGCGTTTCGTCTCGGTCGATTTCGACATCTACGAATATACCGGCGGCGCCCACGGCATGAGTTACAACGTGGTGGTCAATTTCCTGCCCGAGGCGGGGCGCGCCCTGAAGCTCGACGACGTGATCGACGCCAAGGGCAAGGCCGCCCTGATCCCGCTCTGCCGCGCCTCGGTCACGGCCGAAAAACACAAGCGCGAAGTCCCGGAAGAGCTGATCGCGGATTCCCTCGGCGACGAGGCACTGGCCGACGGCATCGGCGACATCGCCAACTGGGGCTTCGACGGCGACGGCGTTCGCATCCACTACGCGCCCTATGCCCTCGGCTCCTATGCCGAAGGCGGCTACGACTGCACGCTCTCCTGGGCCGCGCTGAAACCCCTGACCAAGGCGGACGCCCCTCTGCCGTTCGACAGATAGGGCCTTGCCAAAGCGGCTTCGCGCCGTCACATCAAGGACATGATCGTCTACGACCTCGGCTGTCCCGAGGGCCATGTCTTCGAGGCATGGTTCAAGGACAGCGCCACATTCGAGAAACAGGCCCGCCAGGGCAAGGTCGCCTGCCCCACCTGCGGCGCGACCAAGGTGACGCGCGGCCCCCAGGCGACCAATGTCGCGACCGGCGTCAGCCGCGAGAAATCGGCCAAGGCGGCCGAGCAGCAGGCCGAGATGCGCGCCGCGCTCAAAGAATTGCGGAAGGCGGTCGAGACCAATTGCGACTATGTCGGCGACCGTTTCGCCGACGAGGCGCGCAAGATCCATCACGGTGAGGCCGAATCCCGCGGCATCTACGGCGAGACCACGCCGGAAGAAGCCAAGGCGCTCGACGACGAGGGCGTGCCCATCGCCCGCATTCCCTGGATCGAACGGGAAGACGCCTGAGGCGCCATTGCTGGCGCCCCGGCGCCGGGGTAGCGTCTTCCCCCTGCCGAACCGGGGGAAGCCAGCAGATCATGCCGATTCGTTTCACGCGTTTCGCGGGCGCCGTCGCGGCCGCGCTGCTGTCCTGCGTCGCCGCGCAGGCCGCCTTGGCCGACGACGAGATCGAACCCAGGCTGAAGAAAGTGCTGACCAGCGACGCGCCGAAGTCGGCGGACAATCCGCTGACCGGGCGCTATGGCGGCTCCGTCATCCTGTCGCAGACCAAGAAGCCTTTCGACGAATTGCTGCTGCCGTCGAGCCCGGCGCTCGGCAAGAGCTATTCCAGCCCCGCCTGGGACAAGCGCGAGCGGGCGGAAGGCCAAGTCACCCGCACGATCTATCTGATCAACGAGGAACGTTCGACCCTCGAGGTGTTGCGCAATTTCACCGATGCGCTGACCGCCAAGGGCTTCGAGATCGCCTTCCAATGCGCCGCCGAGGATTGCGGCGAAGCCTTCCCGAGCCTGAAATATTCCTGGGACAACAAGCAGGCGCTGGTGGTCGGCTCGGGCTACGACAATGCCCGCCAGTCGTTCATCCCGGCCGTGTTCGACTATGTGAAGGATGTCCGCTACGCCCTTCTCAAGAAGGTGGCGCCGGAGGGCACCTCGCTGGTCGGTGTCTATACGGTGGTGATGACCGGGGGCAGCAACGGCAACATCAGCCATGCCCTGACCAATACCACCCAGGTCCTGCTCGAAGTGGTCGAGCCCAAGCCGATGGAGCGGCGGATCGAGACCGTGAAGGCGGCCGAGATCGGCAGCAAGCTGGGCGGCGAGGGCAGGGTGGTCTTCTACGGCATCTATTTCGATTTCGACAAGGCGGAGCTGAAGCCGGAATCGGAGCCCCAGCTCGCCGAAATGGCCAAATTCCTGACCGACAACCCGACCGCCAAGGTCTATGTCACTGGTCATACCGACAACAAAGGCGGGCTCGACTACAACCTCGCCCTCTCGGAGCGCCGGGCCAAGGCGGTGGTCGCCGCCCTCGTCTCCAAATACGGCATCGCGCCCGCCCGCCTGACCCCGAAGGGCCTCGGCCCGCTCGCACCGCTCGCCTCCAATGCGAGCGAAGACGGCCAGGCCAAGAACCGCCGGGTCGAGATGGTGCTGCAGTAGGGTGCGCCGCGCTACCGGCTTGCCGGCTTTACGGCTTGCTGGTGCCGGCGGCAGAGTCGTCCGGGTCGACTACCGGCGCATCCGGCCTGCCCAGGTCGGCATAGGCCCGGCGATCGGCGTCGCTGGCCCATTCGATGAACGTTTCGAACGGATCCGGGTCCGGAAGTGGTTCGTCGCTCATGGCCGGACCGCGAAGACCATGTAGTTCACGTCCATGTCGCGCGACAGACGCCATTCGTCGGCCAGCGGGTTGTAGCTGACGCCGGTCGAGCCGCGGGTCTCGAGGCCGGTCGGGCGGAGTGCGGCGGCGAGTTCGCTCGGCTTCACGAATTTGTTGAAATGGTGGGTGCCGCGGGGCAGCCAGCGGAGCACGTATTCGGCGCCGACGATGGCCAGGGCGAAGGCCTTGGGGGTGCGGTTCAAGGTCGCGGTCACCATGACGCCGCCGGGCTTCACCATGCTGGCGCAGGCCGCCATGAAGAGGTTCAGGTCGGCGACATGCTCGACCACCTCCATGTTCAGCACGATGTCGAATCGCTCGCCCGCACGGGCCAGGTCCTCGGCCGTGGTGCAGCGGTAATCGATCGGCAGGCCCGATTGTTCGGCGTGCAGGGCGGCGACCTTGACGTTCTTTTCCGAGGCGTCGGCCCCCACCACCTCGGCCC
Organism: Zavarzinia sp.; assembly: GCF_041650655.1. GTDB lineage: Bacteria > Pseudomonadota > Alphaproteobacteria > Zavarziniales > Zavarziniaceae > Zavarzinia. Next base: position 30,869 of record NZ_JBAZKR010000020.1, on the reverse strand, counting down.
CGAGGCGCGCCATGGGTTCCGACAGGAGCCCGCCGCCGCAGCCGATGTCGAGCAGGCGGAGCCCGGCGAAGGGCTTCAGATCCGCCGCCGGGCGGCCGAAATGGCGGCCGATCGTCTCGCGCAGATAGGCGAGGCGGGTCGGGTTGAACTTGTGCAGCGGCTTGAACTTGCCCGCGGGGTCCCACCATTCCTCGGCGATGGCCGAGAATTGGGCGACCTCGCCGGGGTCGATCGTGGTGCGTGCGTTCGCTTCGCCTGCCATTTGGGTCGTCCGTTCAATCATCGGGCCAATCATCGGGCAGCCGCCTTGCCTCTGGGCGGCACGGGGGATATGTATACGCGCCTTTTGCGGCCGGCCAGTCTTCTCCGATGGCCGGTCTTGCCTGCATCGCCTTGGAGTTACCACGCGCATGGCACGCCTGGTCCTGAAATTCGGCGGCACGTCCGTCGGCACTGTCGAACGCATCAAGAATGTGGCGCGTCGGGTCAAAGCCGTGGTCGACGCCGGCAACGAAGTCGCCGTCGTGGTTTCCGCCATGTCGGGCGAGACCAACAAGCTGGTCGGCTACTGCCGCGACATCGCCCCCCTGCACGACGCCCGCGAATATGACGCGGTGGTCGCCAGCGGCGAGCAGGTGACCGCCGGCCTCCTGGCGATCGCGCTTCAGGAACTCGGCGTCTCGGCCCGCTCCTGGGCCGGCTGGCAGGTCCCGATCGAGACCGACGGCGCCCATGGCTCGGCCCGCATCGAGCGGATCGACACCGCCGAGATCGAGCGCCGCATGAAGGAAGGCCAGGTCGCCGTGGTGGCCGGCTTCCAGGGCATCGGGCCGGATCACCGGATCACCACGCTCGGCCGCGGCGGTTCGGACACTTCGGCGGTGGCGCTGGCGGCGGCCATGAAGGCCGATCGCTGCGACATCTACACCGATGTCGACGGGGTCTATACGACCGATCCGCGGATTGTCGAGAAGGCCCGTAAGCTTGATAAGATCACTTACGAAGAGATGCTGGAAATGGCGTCGGTCGGCGCCAAGGTTCTACAGATCCGTTCGGTCGAGATGGCGATGAAGCATCGCGTCCGCGTTCAGGTTCTGTCGAGCTTCGAGGACAAGCCCGGCACGCTGGTGGTTGACGAGGACGAAATCGTGGAACAGGAACTCATCTCCGGCATCGCCTACAGCCGCGACGAGGCGAAGGTCACGGTGCTCAAGGTCGCCGACCGGCCGGGCGTCGCCGCCGCCGTCTTCGGCCCGCTCGCCGATGCCAATGTGAATGTCGACATGATCGTCCAGAACGTCGCCGACGACGGCAAGACGACCGACGTCACCTTCACCGTGGGCAAGGCCGACCTCGCGCTGGCGATCAAGGTTCTGCAGGACAACCGCGAGAAGATCGGCTTCCGCGACCTGCACACCGACGGCAATGTGGCCAAGATCTCGGTCATCGGCGTCGGCATGCGCAGCCACGCCGGCATCGCCCGCCAGATGTTCACCACGCTGGCGGAAAAGGGCATCAACATCCAGGTCATCTCGACCTCGGAAATCAAGATCAGCGTGCTGGTGGCGGCGGAATATACCGAACTCGCCGTCCGCGCCCTGCACACCGCCTATGGGCTCGATGCCGCCGCTTGAGCGGCCCTGTTCTGAAGGAAGTACGATGACCCAAGCGGGCAGCGGTCGCACGGTTCTGGATCGGCTCTGGCAGCGGGGCCGGGAATTCCTGGGCACGGAGACCGCCATCATGGGCGGCGCCATGTCCTGGGTTTCCGAACGCCACCTGGTCTCGGCGATCTCCAATGCCGGCGGCTTCGGCGTGATCGCCTGCGGCGCCATGACCCCCGCCCTGTTGGAGGCGGAGATCGCGGGCACCCAGGCGCTGACCAAGAAGCCCTTCGGCGTCAACCTGATCACCATGCATCCCCAGCTCGACGAGCTGGTCGACGTCTGCATCGCGGCCAAGGTCGGCCATGTGGTGCTGGCCGGCGGCCTGCCGCCCAAGACCGCGATCGACAAGGTGAAGGCGGCGGGCGCCAAGGTGATCTGCTTCACGCCGGCGCTGTCGCTCGGCAAGAAGCTGGTCCGTTCCGGCGTCGACGCCCTGGTGATCGAAGGCATGGAAGCGGGCGGCCACATCGGTCCGGTCTCGACCGCCGTGCTGGCCCAGGAGATCCTGCCCGAGATCCGCGAAGTGCCGATCTTCGTCGCCGGCGGCATCGGCCGGGGCGAGGCGATCGCCATGTATCTCGAACTCGGCGCCGCGGGCGTGCAACTCGGCACCCGCTTCGTCTGCGCGACCGAATCGATCGCGCACCCCAATTTCAAGAAGGCCTTCATCCGCGCCGCCGCCCGCGACGCGATTCCCTCCGTCCAGCTCGATCCGCGCTTCCCCGTCATTCCCGTCCGCGCCTTGCAGAATCAGGGCACGCGCCGCTTCATGGAGACCCAGGCCGATGTCGTGGCACGGTTCAACCGGGGCGAAGTGGACAAGGATGCCGCCATGCTGGAGATCGAGCATTTCTGGGCCGGCGCGCTGCGCCGCGCGGTGATCGACGGCGACGTCGAGAACGGCTCGCTGATGGCCGGCCAGTCGGTCGGCATGGTGACGCGCGAACAGCCGGCGGCGGAGATCATCCAGGAGCTGGTGACCCAGGCGGCCGATGCGCTGGCCTCCCGCCTGGCGCTCCACGCGGTCGCTCCCGACGTGGGCGCGGCTCCGACGCCGCTCCGGGCCTGAGCCATGGCGGGCGCGGTGGGCGGCCCCCGTGTCCTCCTTCGGCGCCTGCGTGAAGTCATGGCGGGGCCGGGGACGGCCCAGGAGCGCCTGGACAAGATCGTGCGCAACATCGCGGCCAACATGGTCGCCGACGTGTGCTCGATCTATCTGCTGCGCTCGGGCTCCCGGCTCGAACTCTTCGCCACCGAGGGCCTGAATCCCGAGGCGGTGCACAAGGCCTTCCTCAAGGTGGGCGAGGGCCTGGTCGGTACCATTGCCGAGACCGCGCTGCCGCTGAGCCTGCCGGACGCCCAGTCGCATCCCAAGTTCGCCTATCTGCCGGAGACCGGTGAAGAGATCTATCACTCCCTGATGGGCGTGCCGATCATCCGGGCCGGTCGCGTCGTCGGCGTCGTCGTCGTGCAGAACCGCACCATGCGGGAATACGACGAAGACGAGATCGACGCCCTGCAGACCATCGCCATGGTGCTGGCCGAACTGGTCGGCCAGGGCGATCTGGTCGATCCGGCCGAATATACCGCGGTCGATTCGAGGCGTTCCGAACCCTATATCTACGACGGCGTCGGCCTCGCCGAAGGCTTGGCCATGGGCGTCGCCGTGCTGCACGAGCCGCGCGTCGCGGTCGATCGCCTGATCGCCGAGGATCCCCAGGCCGAACTCAATCGCCTCGCCACCGCCATCTCCTCGCTGCGTCGGCGTATCGATGCCATGCTGGCGGACGAGGACATGGTGCCGGCGGGCGAGCACCGCGACATCCTCGAAACCTATCGCATGTTCGCCCACGATCGCGGCTGGCGCGACAAGATCGAGGAAGCGATCAAGTCCGGCCTGACAGCGGAAGCCGCGGTCGAGCGCGTGCAGATGGAAACCCGCGCCCGCATGGGCTCGGTCACCGATCCCTATCTGCGCGAGCGCCTGTCGGACCTCGAAGACCTGGCCAATCGGCTGATGCGCCACCTGGTCGGCAAGTCCGAGACGGCGGCCGGCGAGGTCCTGCCGGAAGAGGCGATTCTGATCGCCCGCACCATGGGCCCGGCCGAACTGCTCGACTACGACCGTTCGCGCCTCAAGGCCGTGGTGATGGAGGAGGGCTCGCCGACCAGCCATGTGGCAATCGTCGCCCGCGGCTTAGGCATTCCCCTGGTCGGCGGCTGCGAGCGGGTGCTGGAGCGGATCGAGCCGGGCGACGTGGTGGTGGCCGACGGCGACACCGGCCAGGTCATCTTCCGTCCTTCTCCCGAAGTCTCGGCTGCGTTTGCCGAGAACCTGCGTATCCGGGTCGAGCGGCGCGCGGAATATGCCCAGTACCGCAACATGCCGGCGGTCTCGCGGGACGGGATCGCCGTCAAGCTCTATATGAACGCCGGCCTGCACGTCGACCTGCCGCACCTGGACGAGACCGGGGCGGACGGCATCGGCCTGTTCCGGACCGAGCTCCAGTTCATGGTCTCGGCCACCATGCCCAGGCTGGCCGCCCAGATCGAGCTTTATGCCCAGGTCCTGAACGCGGCCGGCGAGCGCCCGGTGATCTTCCGTACCCTCGATGTCGGCGGCGACAAGGTGTTGCCTTATATGGTCGGCCAGCGGGAAGAGAATCCGGCGCTGGGCTGGCGCGCAATCCGCCTGGTGCTCGACCGGCCGGCGCTGCTCCGCTACCAGCTCCGCGCGCTCCTGATCGCGGGCGCCGGCAAGACGCTGTCGGTCATGTTCCCGATGGTCGCCGACGTCGCCGAATTCCGCCAGGCGCGCCAGATCCTCGAGGTCGAACGGCGCCGGCTCGAACGCCTGGGGCGGCCGCTGCCGGCGGCGATCCGGGTCGGTACCATGCTTGAAGTGCCGGCGCTCGCTTATCAGTTGCCGGCCCTGCTGCCGCTGGTCGATTTCATCTCGATCGGCTCGAACGACCTGCTGCAGTTCTTTTTCGCGGCCGACCGGGGCAATCCCAAGGTGTCCGGGCGCTACGACCTATTGGCGCCGTCGGCGCTCAAGCTGCTGCGCGACATCTGCGCCACCTGCACCGCGGCCGACGTGCCGGTCTCGCTCTGCGGCGAAATGGCCGGGCGGCCGCTCGAAGCCATGGCGTTGTTCGGCTTGGGCTTCCGCTCGATTTCGATGAACGCGGTGTCGATCGGGCCGGTGAAGGCGATGCTGCGCGGCTTGAACGTCGGCGAGTTCCGCGCCTACCTCGAAAGGTTGATCGACGGGCCCGATCGCACGCTGCGCGGCAAGATCGAGAGTTTTGCGCGCGACCACGGCGTCGCCATCTGAGTGGCGTCTTTGTCGCAGCCGTAAGTGTATGATGAAACGGGCGATTAACCGAGTTGCGTTCATGTGCCGACCTTCTTATGTTGGCGGCAGCTTTCTCGAAGGGTCGAGGTCGTTCGCCGGGGCGGCCTGAATCAGTCATCCGGTTGTCATGCGTTATTTCGCCGACCGGGGCGTTGCGAGAGTTTCGATGGCACAGGGCAGACGTAAGCCGTATCTGGTTCAGCCGGATGTCGAAGTTCCGGCTGAGGAATCCTATTATTCCGGTGTCGGCGCCCAGCTTCGGGAGGCGCGCCAGTCCTATGGCCGCACCACGGCCGAGATTGGTGCTGCGCTGCGGATCAAGCCCGCCCATCTCGACGCTCTCGAAAGGGGCGAGACGGAGGGCACGCCGGGGCTGACCTATGCTCTCGGCTATCTCCGCTCCTACGCGACCTTCCTCGGCCTCGACGGCGAGGCGGCAGTGGCCGCCTTCAAGGCGGAGCTGAACCGCACCCCGGAGCCGCAACCGCTGAATTTCCCGGCTCCGGTCCAGGAAGCCAAATTCCCGACCGGGCGCGTGCTCTCGCTCTCGATCGTACTCCTGGTGCTGGTCTACGGCGGCTATTACTACGTCTCGCGCACCAATACGCTGCCGGCCGAAGTGGTGCCCTCGGTACCTGCCGAACTGGCCGATGCGCCCGCGCCCCAGCCGGGTCCGGGGGCGGTCGCCGCGGCGGCCCCAGCCGTGCAGGCGCCCGCGTCCAATGATCCGACCTCGGCCTATGCCGCCCAGATGCCGGCCCCGGCCGCTGAACCGGCGTCCAGCGCCGCCGTCTCCATCACCCCGACCCTGCCGGCGTTGACCGTGGCACCGGGCGCGCCTGCGGTGCCGGGTGCCTTGCCCAGTGTGGTGGCGGCCCCTCCGGGCTCGATGCCCACGCCGCTGCCGACCGATGTCGCGGCCCCGCCGCCGGCCGCCGCTCCGGCGCCGGTGACCACTGCCGCCACCACCCATGTGCCATCGCCCAATGCCGAAGGCCGGGTCGTGTTGAAGGCGACCGACGCCGCCTGGGTCCAGGTCCAGGGGGCGGGCAACGAAATCCTCTTCACCAAGATCCTGCGCGCGGGCGACACTTACGTGGTGCCTGCCCGGCCGGATGTCGTTCTCGTCACCGGCAATGCGGGCGCGGTCGAAGTGATCGTCGACGGCAAGTCGCTCGGTAGCCTCGGGGCCATCGGGCAGGTGCGCCGCAACGTGCCGCTCGATCCCGAGAAACTGCTGGAAGGCGCCGCCAAGCCGCCGGCTTGAGGCGCGGGACGTTGACCCCATGACCGTGCGCGCCTATCGCCAGATCGTCCGCCGCAAGAGCCGGCAGATCATGGTCGGCTCCGTGCCCGTGGGCGGCGATGCGCCGATCTCGGTGCAGACCATGACCAATACGGTCACCGCCGACGTCGAAGGCACCATCGCCCAGATCCGCGCGGCCGAGGCCGCGGGGGTGGACATCGTCCGCGTCTCCTGCCCGGACGAGGATGCCACCAAGGCGCTCAAGGCGATCGTCAAGGCATCCGCGGTACCGGTCGTCGCCGATATCCATTTCCACTACAAGCGCGCGATCGAGGCGGCGGAAGCCGGCGCCGCGTGTCTCCGCATCAATCCGGGCAACATCGGCTCGGCCGCGCGCGTCCGCGAGGTCGTGCAGGCGGCCAAGGACCATGGCTGCTCGATGCGGATCGGCGTCAATGCGGGCTCGCTCGAACGCGAGCTCCTGGAGCGCTATGGCGAGCCTTGCCCCGAGGCCATGGTCGAATCCGCGCTCAACCACGCCAAGATCCTGGAAGACAACGACTTCACCGAATTCAAGATCAGTGTGAAGGCGTCCGACGTGTTCCTGGCCGTGGCCGCCTATCAGGGCCTGGCGGAGGCTTGCGACTATCCCCTCCACCTCGGCGTGACCGAGGCGGGCGGCCTCATCACCGGTACGGTGAAAAGTTCGATCGGCATCGGCTCCCTGCTCTGGGCCGGCATCGGCGACACGATCCGCGTCTCCCTCTCGGCCGAGCCGGTCGAGGAAGTGAAGGTCGGCTTCGAGATCCTGAAGGGGCTCGGCCTCCGGCACCGCGGCGTTTCCATCGTCTCCTGCCCGTCCTGCGCCCGCCAGGCGTTCCAGGTGATCAAGACGGTCGAAGTGCTGGAAAAGCGCTTGGCGCATATCTCGACGCCGATCACGCTCTCGATCATCGGTTGCGTGGTGAACGGGCCGGGCGAAGCGCGCGAGACCATGCTGGGCGTCACCGGCGGCGGCAACGGCAATCACATGGTCTATGTGAACGGGTTGACCGACCACAAGGTGACCGACGGCGACCTGATCGACCATGTCGTCGAGCTGGTCGAGAAGCGCGCGGCCGAGATCGAAGCGACGAAAAACGCGGCTCCCGCAGCCGCCGAATAGCGATACAAACCGAATTCACGGGCCATGGCGGGGCGGGATCCCGCCGTGGCCGAAGCCTTTGGATATTCGAGGACCATCATGGCAGCGCTGCAATCCGTTCGCGGGACCCACGACCTTCTGGGCGAGGACGCGCGGCGCCATGCCCATATCGTGGCGACCTTCAAGGATGTCGCGACCTCTTACGGCTTCCAGGAAATCGAGACGCCGATCTTCGAATTCACCGAAGTCTTCCACCGGACCCTGGGCGAGACTTCGGACGTCGTCTCGAAGGAGACCTATACTTTCACCGACCGGGGCGGCGAGTCGCTGACGCTGCGCCCGGAGATGACCGCCGGCATCGCCCGCGCCTTCATCTCGGGCGGGCTCGCCAAGGACCTGCCGCTGAAACTGTTCGGCCACGGCCCGATGTTCCGCTACGAGCGGCCGCAGAAGGGCCGGCTTCGCCAGTTCCACCAGGTCGACATCGAGCTCTTGGGTGTCGCCGAGCCGGCGGCCGACATCGAGGTGCTGGCCCTCGGCCATGATTTCCTGCATGCCCTCGGCCTCGGCGCGCGGGTCGAGCTCCGCCTCAACACGCTCGGCGATACCGAGAGCCGGCTCGCCTATCGCCAGGCCCTGATCGACTATTTCTCGGCCCATAAGGACAGGCTCTCGGAAGACAGCCTGAAGCGCCTCGAGCGCAACCCGATGCGCATCCTCGATTCGAAGGACGAGGGGGACCGGGTGATCGTCGCCGATGCCCCGCGCCTGCAGGATTATCTGAACGAAGCCTCCGCCGAATTCTTCGCCAAGGTGAAGGCGGGGTTGGATGCCCTCGGTATTCCCTATGTCGTCGACGAGCGCCTGGTGCGCGGGCTCGACTATTACAGCCACACGGCCTGGGAATTCGTGACGACCGACCTCGGCTCCCAGGGCACGGTGCTGGGCGGCGGGCGCTACGACGGGTTGATCGCGCTGATGGGCGGGCCGCAGACCGCGGGCATCGGCTTCGCCGCCGGCATCGAGCGCCTGGCCATGATGATCGCGCCGCCCCCGGCCCCGGCCCGGGCGCTCACCGTCGTCGCGATCGGGCAGGCGGCCGAGGCGGAGGCGCTGCGCCTCGTGCACCGGCTGCGCCGGGCCGGCTTCGTGGTCGACCAGACCTATCGCGGCAATGTCGGCAAGCGGCTGGAACGGGCCTCGAAGAACGGCGCCCGTGTCGCCCTGCTGCTGGGTGACGAGGAACTGGCCAATGGCGTCGTCAAGCGCCGCGACCTCGACACGCGGGACGAGGCGGCGATCCCGCTCGCCGATGTCGAGGCCGCGCTGGCGGCCTATCGCTGATCATGGTGCGCGAGGACCAGCTCGAACGTATTCTGCTCCGCCACGAAGCGCTCGAGGCGGAACTGGCGGGCGGGCAGCTCGCATCCGGCGATTTCGCCAAGACGTCGCGCGAATTGGCCGAGTTGGAGCCGGTGGTCGCCTCGATCCGGGGCTTGCGCGCCAAGCGCCGCGAACTGGCCGATCTCGACGCGATGATCGCTGATCCCGCCGCCGATGCCGAAATGCGCGAATTGGCGGAAGCGGAACGCCGCGACCTGGGCGAAGCCCTGCCGGGCCTGGAGCGCGCCGTCGCCGTCGCCCTGCTGCCCAAGGATGCGGCCGACGAACGCTCGGCCATCCTGGAAATCCGCGCCGGCACCGGGGGCGAGGAGGCGGCGCTTTTCGCTCGCGATCTCTTCGGCATGTATACCCGCTATGCCGGGCTGCACGGCTGGCGGGTCGAGATGATGTCGGAATCCGAGGCCGAACACGGCGGCTACAAGGAAGTGATCGCCTCGATCACCGGCGCCGGCGTCTTCGCCCGGCTGAAATTCGAATCCGGCGTGCACCGGGTCCAGCGCGTGCCGGCGACCGAGGCGGGCGGCCGCATCCACACGTCGGCCGCGACCGTCGCGGTGCTGCCGGAAGCCGAGGAAGTCGACATCGCGATCGACGAGAAGGACCTGCGGATCGACGTCTTCCGCTCCTCCGGCCCGGGCGGCCAGTCGGTGAACACCACGGATTCGGCCGTGCGCATCACCCATCTGCCGACCGGCCTCGTGGTCCAGCAGCAGGACGAGAAGAGCCAGCACAAGAACAAGGCCAAGGCCATGAAGGTGCTGCGCGCCCGGCTCTATGAACTCGAGCGCGAGAAGGCGGACGCCGAACGCGCGGCCGACCGCAAGGGCCAGGTCGGCTCGGGCGACCGCTCGGAACGGATCCGCACCTATAATTTCCCGCAAGGGCGGGTCACCGACCACCGCATCAACCTGACCCTCTACAAGATCGACAAGGTGATCTCGGGCGAAGCGCTCGACGAGATCATCGAGCCCCTGATCGCCGCGGACGAGGCGGCCAGGCTCGCCGATCTCGACGGCCAGGCCTGATCGTGGGCGGGCCGACGGTCAAATCCCTGGTGAACGAGGCGGCCACGCGGCTTCGCATGGCCGGCGTCGAAGGGCCGCGGCGCGATGCCGAACTGATCGTCGGCCATGTCCTGGGCCTCGACCGCGCCGCCATATTGGCCCATGGCGACGACCCGGTGGCGGAAGCGCCGGCCGCGAGGATCGACGCCATGGCGGCCGAGCGCGCCGCCCGCCGCCCGATGGCCCAGATCCTGGGCCGGCGCGAATTCTGGAGCCTGAATTTCAAGGTGACCGAGGCGACGCTCGATCCCCGGCCGGACACCGAGACGCTGGTCGAGGAAGTCCTCTCCGTGATCGGGCTCCGCCGTTGGAAGGCGTTTCGCCTACTCGACCTCGGCACCGGCACCGGCTGCATCCTGGCCGCCCTGCTGACCGAATGTCCGGCGGCGACCGGCGTCGGTGTCGACCGCTCGGCCGCGGCGGCCGCAGTCGCGCGGGAGAATATGCAGGCCCTGGGCCTCGCTCCCCGTGCCCGCATCCAGGAGGGCGACTGGAGCGACGGGCTGCACGAGCGTTTCGACGTCATCGTCTCCAACCCGCCCTATATCCCGGAGGCGGACATGGCCCGCCTCGCCCCCGAAGTCCGCCTGTTCGAGCCGCGCACGGCGCTGACGCCGGGCGGCGACGGGCTCGGCGCCTATCGCACCATCCTGGACAGGCTGCCGCCGGTGGCGGCACCGGGCGCCATCGTCGCCTTCGAAGTGGGGATCGGCCAGGCGGCGGCGGTGGCCGAGCTGATGGAGGCGGCGGGCCTCGGCCCCGTCACCACCCGCCGCGACCTCGCCGGGATCGAGCGCGTGGTGCTCGGCCGCTTTCCTCAGTAGGGGCCGACGTCGTAGGGACTTTCCTGGCCGATGGCGGCGAGCCGGGCCTGCCAGGCGGCGAGCCAGGCGCTACGCTGTTCGGGCGTCGCCCGCGCCGGCCCGTGGTGCAATTCCGGCGCCAGCACCTCGAAGCCCAGGAATTGCAGGATGCCCCGGTGGATCGGGCGGAGGATCGCCGTGATGTCGCCGTTGAAGCCGCCCTTCCGGTAATTCTCGGGCGGGCCGCCGATGGTGACCGAGAGCAGCGCATTCTTGCCCTGGAACGGCCCGGTCGCATAGAAGCGGCCGCCGCCGTAGGTCCGCCCCATGGCCATCACCCGGTCGACCCAGCCCTTCAGGATCGCCGGCAGGCCGAACCACCAGAGGGGGAACTGGAAGATCATCAGGTCGCAGGCTTCGACCTTTTCGATTTCCGCTTCCACTTCGGGCGAAAAGCCGCCCACCTCGGTCGCGTGCATTTCCTCGATCTGGAGCTTCAGATAGTCCGGATCCTTGACCGAGGTGAAATTGGCCCGGCTCGAGACGGGATCGAAACCCATGCGGTAGAGGTCGCTCACCACGACCGTATGGCCCGCGGCTTCGAGCGCCGCGACTGCGGCATCGACCATGGCGCCGTTGAAGCTCTGCCGTTCGGGATGGGCGAAGACGATCAGGACCTTCATGGGCCCTTCTCAGACGATCGTGCGCACGATGCCGCCTTCGACCCGAAGGGCGGCACCATTGGTGGCCGAGGCTTCCTTGGAGCAGGCATAGACCACCATATTCGCCACTTCCTCGACCGAGGCGAAACGCTGGAGGAGCGAGGTCGGGCGGAGCTGCTTGACGAAATTGGCGGCGAATTCGTCGACCGAGGTGCCGGCCTCGGCCGCCAGCGCCTTCAGGAAATCCTCGACCCCGTCGGAACGGGTCGGACCGGGCAGCACCGCATTCACCGTGACCCCGGTGCCCGCGGTCATTTCGGCGAGACCGCGCGAGATCGCCAGTTCGGCCGTCTTGGTCATGCCGTAATGGATCATCTCGGCCGGAATGTGCAGGGCGGATTCGGACGAGATGAAGACGATGCGGCCCCAATTGGCCTTCAGCATCCCCGGCATATAGGCGCGCGACAGGCGCACCCCGGACATGACATTGACCTCGAAGAAGCGGGTCCAATCGGCATCCGGAATATCGAAGAAGCCCTTGGGCTCGAAGATGCCGGCATTGTTCACCAATATGTCGACCGCGGGCAGGGCGGCGGCAAGCGTGGCAGCCCCTTCGGCGGTGCCGACATCGGCCGCGATGCCGCGCACGGAAGCGCCCGGGGCGGCCGCCTGTACGGCGGCGACGGCGGCGTCGACCCGCCCCTGGCCCCGGCCGTTCACCACGACGGCGGCGCCCGACTTGGCGAGGCCGATGGCGATCGCCTTGCCGATGCCGGAGGTCGAACCGGTGACCAGGGCGGTCTTGCCCGAAAGATCGATGTTCATCGGGATGTTCCTCCGTTGCGTGCCTTTTCCGGGCGGCCAGGATGACAAAGCCGGGGTGTCGGGGGAATATCGAGAAAGGCAATGCAGTCCTGCCCTCGGAATCAGACATGACACGTCATCCGCATGAAACCGGCCCGAACGGGCGCCGCCGCACCCGCGGCCTCGGCCTGCCGTTCCGGGGTACGCCCGGTCCCTTCAATGCCATCACCGACGTGCCGGGCGTCGAGGTCGGTTACACCACGCTGATCGATACCGACCGCCCCGTCAGGACCGGCGTCACCGCGATCCTGTCGCGCCCGCGCGGCAAGCTGCTGCACCCGGTCTGGTCGGGCGTCTTCTCGATGAACGGCAACGGCGAGATGACGGGATCGCATTGGGTGCGCGACGGCGGCTGGTCCACCGGGCCGATCGCCATCACCAACACGGCCTCGATCGGCATGGTGCACCATGGCGTCAACCGCTGGATGATGCAGCGCTTCCCGGAACAGGTGGAACAGCTCTGGTTGCTGCCCGTGGTGGGTGAGACCTATGACGGCTATCTGAACGAGATCGAGGGCCTGCATGTGACCGAGGCCGACGTGCTGGCCGCGATCGACGCCGCCGCGACCGGGCCGTTGGCGGAAGGCAATGTCGGCGGCGGTACCGGCATGATCGCCTATGAATGGAAGGGCGGCACGGGCACCGCCTCCCGCCGCGTCGCCGTCCGCGCCGGGGATTATACGCTCGGCTGCCTCGTGCAGGCGAACCACGGGCGCGGGCCGTGGTTCGAGGTCTGCGGCGTCCGCGTCGGCGAAAAGCTGTTGCCGCCGCCGGTGTGGCGGAAGGAGACGGGCTCGATCATCGTCGTGCTGGCGACCGATGCGCCGTTGCTGCCCGGCCAGTTGGAGCGCCTGGCGCGCCGGGCCGCGATCGGCATCGGCCGGAACGGCACGCCGTCCGGCAATTCCTCCGGCGACATTTTCTTCGCCTTCTCGACCGCCAACGACTTCGGCCCCCTGCCGGAACCCGAGCTGTTCCACCTGGACGCGGTGCCGAACGACGACCTCGACGCCTTCTACATGGCGGCAGTCGAGGCGGTCGAGGAATCCGTGGTCAACGCCATGCTGGCGGCCGAGACCATGGCGGGGCGGAAGGGCCGCGTGGTGCCGGCGATCGATCCGGACGAACTGGCGGCGCTGTTCGGATGACCAGGGTCGCTCAGACCGCGAATTCGTCGCGGTTGTAGCCCTGGAAATAGAGCAGGGCGGTCAGGTCGCCGTGGGTCACCTTGGCCCGGGCGGCGGCGGCCACCTTCGGCTTGGCGCGGAAGGCGACGCCGAGGCCGGCGGCCTCGATCATGGGCAGGTCGTTGGCACCGTCGCCGACCGCCAGCGTCTCGTCGGGCGAAAGGCCGAAATGGGCGGTCAGGCCGCGCAGCGCCTCGAGCTTGGCGTGCGCCCCCAGGATCGGCAGGGCGACCGTGCCGCTCAGCGCGCCGTCGGCCACTTCGAGCGTATTGGCGCGGTTCTCGTGGAAGCCCAGGAAATCGGCCACGCGGCTCGTGAAGAAGGTGAAGCCGCCGGAGACCAGGGCGCAGTGCGCGCCATTCGCCGCCATGGTGCGCACCAGGCTGCGGGCGCCGGGGGTGAAGCGCACGCGCTCGTCGTAGCAGGTCTGCAGCACGCTTTCGGAGAGGCCCTTCAGCTTGCCGACGCGCTCCTTCAAGGCGCTCTCGAAATCCAGCTCTCCGCGCATGGCGCGTTCGGTCACCGCCGCGATCTCGGCCTTGAGGCCGGCGAAATCGGCCAATTCGTCGATGCATTCGATCGTGATCATGGTCGAATCCATGTCGGCGATCAGCAGGCGCTTGGCCCGTCCGAGGTCCGCCTGGGCCAGCCGGTCGAAGGGCAGGCCGGCCAGGGCCATGTCGGCGATCTTCTCGGCCGTGACGAAATCCAGCCCGTCGAAGGGCAGGTCGGCCGCGATGCCGTCGCCGAGCCAGACCGGGTCCTCGACCTCGGCGCCCGCGTGATCGAGGGCGAGGGCGATATCGGCCATGTGCTGGGGGGTGAGGGCGGCTTCGGCAGGGTTGCCGACGACGGTCAGGACGTGGTTCATCTGGGCACGCAGAGAAGGAGTGAAACTTGGCCGCCACCGTACTGATCGCCGGGCCGACCGCAAGTGGCAAGTCGGGGCTGGCCCTTGCATTGGCGGCAAGGCTCGGCGGCCGGGTGATCAATGCGGATTCGATGCAGATCTATGCCCGCCTGCACATCCTGACCGCCCGGCCCGATGCGGCGGCCGAGGCGCGGGTACCGCACCGCCTCTATGGCGTGATCGATCCGGCGGAAGCCTGTTCGGCGGCGCGCTGGGCCGAACTCGCCCGGGCCGAGGTCCGCGCCGCCCATGCGGCGGGGGCGGTCGCCGTGGTGGTCGGCGGCACTGGGCTTTATTTCCATGCCCTGACCGAAGGGTTGGCCGATGTCCCGGCGATCGATCCCGCGGTGCGCGTGGGCCTGTCCCGGCGCCTCGCGGTGGAAGGGGCGCCCGCCCTGCACGCCGATCTCGGCCGTCTCGATCCCGCCCTGGCGGCGCGGCTGAAGCCGGGGGACAGCCAGCGCATCCTGCGCGGCCTCGAAGTCGCATTGGGCACCGGACGGCCGCTCTCCGCCTTCCAGGCCGCGGGCGGGGCGGCGCCCGATCTCGGTACCGTCGAGCGGGTCGTGGTGGCGCCGCCGCGCGAGGCGCTGCTGGCCCGGATCCGCCGCCGGCTCGAAGCCATGGCGGCCGAAGGGGCGATCGAAGAGGCGCGCGCCTTCGCCGCCCTCGGCCTCGATCCCGCCCTGCCGGCGGCCAAGGCGATCGGCCTTCGGCCCTTCGCCGCCCACGCGGCGGGCGAAATGTCGCTGCCCGCCGCGCTCGAAAAGGCCGAGATCGAGACCCGGCAATACGCCAAACGGCAGATGACCTGGGCCCGGGGGCGTATGGCAGACTGGCGCTGGGTCGCCTCCGCGCAAGAAACGGAAAGAATTATCAATGATATTGAACGGAAGCTGCGTCCAGAGGGGTTGACGACGCAATCTTGAACGATTAGGGTGCGCCCTCCGCCAATTCGGGGGCGGTTTGTCTCGGCTCGGGGCCGCGAGGGCGGCCGGCATGGAAGGTATCGGTGTTATGGCGCAGACGATGATGACCGGCGCAGAGATCCTGCTCAAAGCCCTGGTCGATCAGGGCGTGGACACGATCTTCGGCTATCCGGGCGGTGCGGTACTCCCCATTTACGACGCGCTCTATCAGCAGGAAGACATCAAGCACGTGCTGGTCCGCCAGGAAGGCGGGGCGGCCCATGCGGCGGAAGGCTATGCCCGCTCGACCGGCAAGGTCGGCGTCCTGCTGGTCACCTCGGGCCCCGGCGCCACCAATGCGGTCACCGGCCTGACCGACGCGCTGATGGATTCGATCCCGATCGTCTGCATCACCGGCCAGGTCGCCACCCATCTGATCGGCAACGACGCCTTCCAGGAGGCGGACACGGTCGGCATCACGCGGCCCTGCACCAAGCACAATTGGCTGGTCAAGGACATCAAGGACCTGGCCCGCGTCGTCCACGAGGCCTTCTATGTCGCGCGGAGCGGGCGGCCCGGCCCGGTCGTCATCGACCTGCCGAAGGACATCCAGCTCGGCACCGGCGTCTATACGCCGCCGGCCAATGTCCAGCACAAGTCCTATCGCCCGCAGGTGAAGGGCGATCTCAACAAGATCCGCCAGGCGGTCGAGATGATCGCCGCGGCCGAAAAGCCGATCTTCTATACCGGCGGCGGCGTGATCAATTCCGGCCCCATGGCCTCGCAGCTCCTGCGCGAGATCGTGCGGATGACCGGCTTCCCGATCACCTCGACCCTGATGGGGCTCGGCGCCTATCCGGCCTCGGACAAGCAGTGGCTGGGCATGCTGGGCATGCACGGCACCTACGAGGCCAATAATGCGATGCACGACTGCGACCTGATGGTCTGCGTCGGTGCCCGTTTCGACGATCGCATCACCGGCCGCATCAACGCCTTCTCGCCCAACTCGAAGAAGATCCACATCGACATCGACCCCTCGTCGATCAACAAGAACGTGCGGGTCGACCTCGGCATCGTCGGCGACGTCGCCCATGTCCTCGAGGACATGATCAAGGTCTGGAAGTCCAAGGTGCTGCGCCCGAACAAGGACGCCCTGGCGACTTGGTGGAAGCAGATCGAGGAATGGCGCGCGCGCGACTGCCTGCGCTACAAGCCCTCGGCCGAGATCATCAAGCCGCAATATGCGATCCAGCGCCTGCATGCCCTGACCAAGGACATGGACACCTACATCACGACCGAGGTCGGTCAGCACCAGATGTGGGCGGCCCAGTTCATCGGCTTCGAGGAGCCGAACCGCTGGATGACGTCGGGCGGGCTCGGTACCATGGGCTACGGCCTGCCGGCCGCGATCGGCGTGCAGATGGCGCATCCCGATGCGCTGGTGGTCGATGTCGCGGGCGAAGCCTCGATCATGATGAACATCCAGGAGCTGGCGACGGCGATCCAATACCGCCTGCCGGTCAAGGTCTTCATCCTGAACAACCAATATATGGGGATGGTGCGCCAGTGGCAGGAACTGCTGCACGGCAACCGCTATTCCGAGAGCTACATGCACGCCCTGCCGGATTTCGTGAAGCTGGCGGAAGCCTTCGGCGCGGTCGGGCTTCGCTGCGACAGGCCGGCCGATCTCGACGACACGATCAAGGAAATGATCGCGGTGAAGCGTCCGGTGATCGTCGACTGCATGGTCGACCAGAAGGAGAATTGCTTCCCCATGGTGCCGTCGGGCGCCGCCCACAACCAGATGATCCTGGGGCCGGACGACGAGTCCAACCGGGACATCTCGACCGAGGGCATGGCCCTCGTCTGAGGGCCGGCCCCCGGGGCGCGGGTGCAAAGCGATTTCCCAACCGGATATTTCCAGCTATAAGCCCCGCCGACGCGGGGAAGAAGAGGGCGCCGTGGAACCGATCCGCAGCCATACCATTGCCGTTCTGGTCGACAACGAGGCGGGTGTTCTCGCCCGCGTGATCGGCTTGTTCTCCGGCCGCGGCTACAATATCGACAGCTTGACCGTGGCCAAGGTCGAGGACAGCCGCAATCTTTCCAGGATCACCGTGGTGACCTCGGGCACCGAGATGGTGATCGAGCAGATCAAGGCCCAGCTCGACCGCCTGGTGCCCGTGCACAAGGTCCAGGATCTGACCCAGGACGGGCCGTCGCTCGAACGCGAACTCGCCCTGATCAAGGTCGTCTCGACCGGCGAGAAGCGGGTCGAGGCGCTTCGCCTCGCCGATGCCTTCCGCGCCCGCGTGCTGGACAGCACGGCGCAATCCTTCGTCTTCGAGCTGACCGGCAATACCTCGAAGATCGATGCCTTCATCGAACTCATGCGGGGGCTCGGCCTGGCCGAACTGTCCCGCACCGGCGTCGTCGCGATCCAGCGCGGCACCGGCTCTCTCTGACAACCGAAAACAAGGACCAGACCCATGCGCGTCTATTACGATCGCGACGCCGACGTGAACCTGATCAAGGCCAAGAAGGTCGTGATCGTCGGCTACGGCAGCCAGGGCCATGCCCATGCCCTGAATCTGCGCGATTCCGGCGTGAAGGACGTCGCCGTGGCGCTGCGCCCCGGCTCGGCCACCATCAAGAAGGCCGAGGGCGAGGGCCTGAAGGTCATGACCCCGGCGGAAGCCGCGGCCTGGGCCGATGTCGTCATGATCCTGACCCCGGACGAGCTCCAGGGTAAGCTCTACAAGGACGACCTCGAGAAGAACATGAAGCAGGGCGCTGCGCTGGTCTTCGCGCACGGCCTGAACATCCACTTCAAGCTGATCGAGGCGCGCCCCGACCTCGACGTCTTCATGATCGCGCCGAAGGGCCCGGGCCACACCGTGCGTTCCGAGTTCCAGAAGGGCGGCGGCGTGCCCTGCCTGGTGGCCGTGCACCAGAACGCCTCGGGCAATGCCCTCGAGATCGCGCTGTCCTACGCTTCGGCGATCGGCGGCGGCCGTTCGGGCATCATCGAGACGACCTTCCGCGAAGAATGTGAGACCGACCTGTTCGGCGAGCAGGCGGTGCTTTGCGGCGGCCTGACCGCCCTGATCAAGGCCGGCTTCGAGACCCTGGTCGAGGCGGGCTACGCCCCCGAGATGGCCTATTTCGAGTGCCTGCACGAAGTGAAGCTGATCGTCGACCTGATCTACGAGGGCGGCATCGCCAACATGCGCTACTCGATCTCGAACACCGCGGAATACGGCGACTATGTCACCGGCCCGCGGATCGTGACCGAAGAGACCAAGAAGGAAATGAAGCGCGTCCTCGAGGACATCCAGACCGGCCGCTTCACCCGCGACTGGATGCTGGAGAACATCGCCGGCACGCCGTCCTTCAAGGCCACCCGCGCCCTCCAGGCCGAGCATCCGATCGAGGAAGTGGGCGCCAAGCTGCGCGCCATGATGCCCTGGATCACCAAGAACAAGCTCGTGGACAAGGCCCGCAACTGAGCCTTCGGCTCCGTCGCCGGAAGGCCGCGGCCCCGCGCCGCGGCCTTTAGCATTTGCAGCGCAGGCCCGTCACATAAGCCATTGAGCCGCGGCCCATGAGTCTTTAAAGAAGAGCGCAATTCGACGGCAGGCCGTCTCGGATCTCGCCTGCCTTCCACCGGAGTGCCCTTTCGATGTTTTCGAAGATGCTCGGCGTTTTGTCCGCCGACATGGCTATCGACCTTGGTACCGCCAATACGCTCGTCTATGTGAAGGGCAGGGGCATCGTCCTTAACGAACCCTCGGTCGTCGCGATGGTCAGCAACCGCGGCAAGAAACAGGTTCTGGCGGTCGGCGACGAGGCCAAGATGATGCTGGGCCGAACCCCCGGCAACATCGAGGCGATCCGACCGCTGCGTGACGGCGTCATCGCCGATTTCGAAGTCGCGGAAGAGATGATCAAACATTTCATCCGCAAGGTGCACAACCGGCGCTCCTTCGCTTCGCCCCAGATCGTCGTCTGCGTGCCTTCGGGCTCGACCGCGGTCGAGCGCCGGGCGATCCAGGAATCGGCCGAATCGGCCGGCGCCCGGAAGGTCTATCTGATCGAGGAGCCGATGGCGGCGGCGATCGGCGCCAACCTGCCGGTGACCGAGCCGACCGGCTCCATGGTCGTCGACATCGGTGGCGGCACCACGGAAGTGGCCGTGCTCTCGCTCGGCGGCATCGTCTATTCCCGCTCGGTCCGCGTCGGCGGCGACAAGATGGACGAGGCGATCATCGCCTATATCCGCCGCAATCATAACCTCCTGGTCGGCGAGGCTTCGGCCGAGCGGATCAAGAAGGAGATCGGCTCCGCCTGCCCGCCCGAGGACGGCCATGGCCTGACCATGGAGATCAAGGGCCGCGACCTGATGAACGGCGTGCCGAAGGAGCTGATCATCAGCCAGCGCCAGATTGCCGAGAGCCTGGCCGAGCCGGTCTCGGCCATCGTTGAGGCCGTGAAGGTGGCGCTGGAGCACACGGCGCCCGAACTGGCGGCCGACATCGTCGACAAGGGCATCGTGCTCACCGGCGGTGGCGCCCTGCTCGGCAACCTCGATCTCGTGCTGCGCCACGCGACCGGCCTGCCGGTCTCGATTGCAGACGACCCGCTGACCTGTGTCGCAAAGGGCACGGGCCGGGCGCTCGAAGAGATGAAGACCTTGCGCCATGTCCTGACGCAGGCTTACTAATTCTGGTCTGACCATCGTCTTCGGGGGGCCCGCCCCCCATAGGACTTCGTCGTGCGCCAACCGCAGCAAAGGGTGAACAGCCTGACGGCACCGATCAAGGTGCTGGCGCAGCGATTCGCCTTTCTGGCCCTCCTCGTCCTTTCGGTCGGGCTGATCATCCTGGGCAAGGTCGACTCGATGCTGATCGAGCGCGGCCGTGCCGTGGTCGTCGACCTGGCGGCGCCGGTGCTCGACCTCGTGGCCAAGCCGCTGGCCAGCGTGAAATCGGGCATCGCCGCGATCGACACCTGGGTCAATCTCTATGAGGAGAATCAGGCCCTGCACGAGGAGAACGAGCGCCTGCGCGCCTGGGCGTCGACCGCGCGGCGCCTGGCGATCGAGAACGCGACCTATCGCGATCTCCTCCATGTCCGGACCGAGCCGCAGGTGCGCTTCGTCACCGCCCGCATCATCGGCGAAGGCGGCGGTCCCTTCGTGCGCACCGTGGTGGTCGACGCCGGCACCGCGTCGGGCGTCAAGTCGGGGCAGGTCGGGCTGACCGGCTCCGGCGTGGTCGGCCGCGTGCTGGCGGCCGGCAACGAAGCCTCGCGCCTGCTGCTCCTCACCGACCTGAACAGCCGGGTTCCCGTGGCGCTCGAAGGCGCCCAGGCGCGCGGCGTGCTCGAAGGCGACAATTCGGCCCTGCCGCGGCTCTCCTACCTCGCCCCCGGCATAAGGGTCCATCCGGGCGACCGGGTGGTGACCTCCGGCATCGGCGGCATGTTTCCGCCCGGCCTGCCCGTCGGCGCCGTGGAGACGGTGACCAACGGCGTCGTCCGCGTGCGCCCCTGGGTCCGCTTCGACAAGCTCGACTTCATCAAGATCGTCGAATACGACGGCGAGCCGGGCCCGGTGCCCGATCCCGAGCCCCCCTCCGGCCCGCCGCTGCCCGCCCTGAACACGCCCGAGCCGGCCAAGCCGGCGCCGGCTCCTGCCCCGGCCGCAGCTCCGGCGCCCGAAGCGGTGAAGCCGCCGCCGCCGGCCCGCGTCTACGCGCCCCGGCAGCCGCCGTCGGACGACCAGTAGGTGTGGCCGTGACCGAGCCCTGGGCACGACGCGCCTTGGCCAGCCTGGTCCTGCTGGTGCCGCCCCTGGTCGGCCTCGCCTGCGTCCTGTTGTCCGTGGCGCCCTCCGGCATCAACGGCATCGATGCGGCCGGTCCGGCGCTGACCCTGATGCTGGTCTATTTCTGGACCATCTTTCAGCCGGAACTGCTGCCGCCGCCCGCGGTCTTCCTGATCGGGCTGCTGCAGGACACGCTGTCGGGCGCGCCGATCGGCCTCGGCACCCTGATCCTGCTCGCCGTGCAGCGTTTCGTCGCCAGCGAGCGGCGGGTCTTCACCGCGCGCACCTTCAGCATCGCCTGGTTCGGCTTTGCCGTGGTCGCCCTGATCGCCACGGCGGGGGGCTGGCTGCTCGGCTCGATCCATGCCACGCGCCTGATCGAATTCCAGCCCTTCGTCATGCAGGCGCTGTTCTCGATCGCCCTCTATCCCGTGGTGAGCTGGCTTTTCGGCCAGATCGTGCGCAGCCTGAAGTCACTGGAGAGTTTCCGGTGAGCGTCGAGAAGAACGACGCTGTCCGCGCCAAACTGCTGACGCGGCGGGCCCTGTTCCTGGCCGGCGGACAGCTCGCCCTGCTCTCGGTGTTGGCCGGGCGCATGTATCAGCTCCAGGTGATCGACGGCGACAAATATCAGACGCTGGCCGAAGACAACCGCATCAACCTGCGCCTGCTGGCGCCGACCCGGGGCCGCATCCTGGACCGCTTCGGCAACGAGCTGGCGACTGGGCGGCAGAATTTCCGCGTCGTCCTGATCCGCGAGCAGTCGGACGACGTCGATGCCACGCTGACCGGCCTCAATGCCATCGTGCCGATCCAGGAACACCAGCTCCGCCGGGTCCGGCGCGAGATGGGGCGGGTGCGCGCCTTCATGCCGGTCACGGTGCTGGAAAACCTGACCTGGGAAGAATTCGCCGCGATCAATGTGCACAGCCCGGAATTGCCCGGTATCCAGCCCGACGTGGGCGAGACCCGTTACTATCCCTTCGGGCCGGAACTCGCCCATGTGATCGGCTACGTTTCCTCGGTCTCCGACAAGGACCTGTCGGACGGCAGCGATCCCGTCTTGCAGCTGCCGGGCTTCAAGATCGGCAAGAACGGGGTCGAGCGGACTTTCGACACGGCGCTGCGCGGCAAAGCCGGTACCAGCCAAGTCGAGGTGAACGCCTTCGGCCGCATGATCCGCGAACTCTCGCGCGACGAGGGGCAGCCGGGCGAGGATGTCGTGCTCGCCCTCGATCTCGCCCTCCAGCGCTTCGCCTACCAGCGCCTGGGCGAGGAGAGTGGGGCGGCCGTGGTGATGGACGTTCATACCGGCGAGCTGCTCGCGGTCGCCTCGACCCCGGGCTACGACCCGACACCCTTCAACCTGGGTCTGTCCAAGACGGAATGGAACACGCTCAGCACCAATCCGCGCAATCCGCTGGCCAACAAGCCGATCTCGGGCCAATACCCGCCCGGCTCCACCTTCAAGATGGTGGTCGGGCTGGCGGCGCTCGACGCCGGGGCGATCTCGCCCAACTACACCGTGTTCTGCCCGGGTTCGCTCCAGCTCGGTACCCATACGTTCTATTGCTGGAAGAAGGGCGGCCACGGCACCGTCGACATGCAGGCGGCGCTGGAACAATCCTGCGATTGCTTCTTCTATGACGTCGCCCGCAAAGTGGGCATCGACCGGCTGGCGGAATTCGCCCGCAAGTTCGGCCTGGGCGAACGCCTGGGCATCGAGTTGCCGAGCGAGAAGCCGGGCCTGATTCCGACCCAGGCCTGGAAGGAAAAGACCCTGAAGAAGCCTTGGCTCCAGGGCGAGACGGTGATCTGCGGCATCGGCCAGGGCTATGTCCTGGCGACCCCCCTGCAACTCGCCACCATGACGGCCCGAATCGCCAACGGCGGGCGCGCCGTGGTGCCACGGCTGGCCAAGGCGCCGGCCGATGCGCCGCCGGCGCCCCAGATCGACGTCGACAAGCGCTGGCTCGACGTCGTGATCAGGGGCATGAACCGGGTCATGAACAGCCCCTCGGGCACCGCCTTCCGCTCGCGAATCACCGAACCGGGGATGCAGATCGCGGGCAAGACGGGGACCAGCCAAGTGGTGCGAATCAGCCGGGCCGAGCGCCTGTCGGGCGTGCGCCGGCGGGAAGAGGACAAGCCCTGGCGCGAACGCCACCACGCCCTCTTCGTCGGCTTCGGCCCGGTCGACAATCCGCGCTATGCCTGCGTCGTGCTGATCGAGCACGGCGGCGGCGGCTCTTCGGCCGCGGCCCCGGTCGCTTCCGACATATTGCGCGAGGCGATGCGCCTCGATCCGCTGTCGCGCACCGCCCTCGCGCCGGGCGTCGCCAAGCCCGATGGCGAAGGTCCGAAGGGCGCCGGTTGATTTTTTTCGATTAAGCCCTCGACAAGTGGGGCCCGGCTTGGTAAAAGCCCGGCCTCGCGTCGATCGAGGCGTGGGGCTGTTAGCTCAGTTGGTAGAGCGGGTGACTCTTAATCACTAGGTCAAAGGTTCGAATCCTTTACAGCCCACCAATTTTCCCGAAGTGATCGGGTTTTCCAGGCGGCGGATCCGCGGGGTTTCCGGGAGGTACCCAGCAGATCCGCCGCATCCCTTTTCAAGACTGTTCTTCGGCTCAGCTCGGCTCGCCGACCTGGGTCTGGAGATAATTCTGCAAGCCGATCTTGTCGATCAGCTCGAGCTGGGTTTCGAGGTGGTCGATATGTTCCTCGGTATCGTCGAGGATCTCGCGCAGCAGGCTGCGCGACACATAATCCTGCACCTTCTCGCAAGCTTCGATCCCGGCCACCAGCGTGGCATGGCCGCGCCGTTCGACCGTGAGGTCGGCGGCCAGGCCCTCCGGCACCGTCTCGCCGATCGCCAGCTTGTGCAGGTCCTGGAGGTTGGGCAGGCCTTCGAGCAGCAGCACGCGCTTGATCAGCTTGTCGGCGTGCTTCATCTCCTCGATCGATTCCTTGTACTCGTGCTTCGCCAGCCGCTCGAAACCCCAGTTCTCGTAGATGCGGGCGTGCAGGAAATACTGATTGACCGCGGTCAGCTCGTTGGTCAGCACTTCGTTCAGGAATTTGATGACCGTGCGGTCGCCCTTCATGGCTGGTCTCCGTCGATAGGCAGGGGGGACTGTCGAGGCGCCGGGACGCCTCCCTTCATCATGCCACGACGGTACGCGGTTGCGAGGGCTGCCTGCTATTCCGCGGCCAGCAGGAAGAGCTGGGGCGCCTCGCCCGGAGCGGCGGGGGCATGGCCGCAGGCGTCGCGGTGGCCGCAGGCGCCGATCAGGCCGCGGATCTCGCCCACGCATTTGCCGCATTGAGGCTTGCAGTCCAGGCTGCGGAACACCGCGCCCGTGGTTTCGGCGCCATCGGCGATCGCAGCGTCGACCGCTCGTCGATTCAAACCATTGCAGTTGCAGACATACATGGCGGCGACCGTTGTCTCGACCCGAGGCGTTGCAGTTGCGAGGCGCTTGCACTTGCATATAGCGCGAGACGGGTGCATTGTCGAGGCCTGTGCGAATGGTTCGCATTCGCGCTGCTGCCGGTCGGGAGAGTTTTCGATGTTCCTGTGGTCTTCGTCTTCTGCCTTGGTCTCGCTCGCTGCCCTGATGGGCCGGAATGACAAAGAGTCCAGCCCTGCGGCGGTGCAGGAAGCAGTGCGGCCTGAACACGGCGCGGTTCCGCCCGCGCGGCCTCGGCTGATGGGGTTGCCGCCCCGCTGATCAATAACATCATAAGCATTGTAGAAAATTTTATAAGCGACATCCGCTGTCGTTGAATTAAGCTGCTGCTTCCGACCTACAGCACGACGGAGGCGGCAGGTGCCCGGCAGTGTCGTCCGCCATTGGCAACATATCGAGCGTATCATCGCCCTGGTGGCACTGACCGGGGCCACCGGGTTTGTCCTGAGTCTGGTCCTGGGCGGGCACTGAGGGCCACGTCCCGGACCGCGGCGAGGGCGGCACAGTCGGGGGCGGCGATGATTTCGCAGAAAGCCAAATACGCCTTCAAGGCGCTGATCCACCTTGCGGGCCGCCACGGCGAGACTGTCTCGATCGACGACATCGCCCAGGCGACCCAGGTGCCACGCAGCTTCCTCGAACACATCCTGCTCGATCTGAAGGGCAGGGGCATGATCGCCAGCCGGCGCGGCCGGGCCGGCGGCTACGTCATGGAGCGGCCGCCGGCGCAAATCTCGGTCGGCATGGTGCTGCGTGCGATCGACGGGCCGATCGCGCCCCTGAGCTGCATTTCCGTCAATTCCTACGCGCCCTGCGCCGATTGTCAGGACGAAGCCGCCTGCGCCGTGCGCCGACTGTTCGGCGATGTCTACAACGTGATGCTGCAGACCATGGACGCGACCACCCTGGCCGATGCGCTGCGCGACGACGCCATGCGCATAAAACATATATTTAGTGTTATATGATTTCTAATCCACAAAAACAGCTTTGACAAAGGCGACAAACTCAGTCGTGATTTGTCTTATCGACTGGTGACCACGCCCAAGGGGGGCAGAAGCATGTTCGAGAGCAAGACGAGCCGTCGTTCCGTTCTGAGCGGTTTCGGCCGGATGGCCTGCGGCGTGACCCTCGCCGCCATGATCGGCACGCTGCCTGTCGCTGCCCATGCCGAGACGACGCTGCTGAATGTCTCCTACGATCCGACGCGCGAACTCTACAAGGCTTTCAACGACGCCTTCGCGGCCCATTACAAGGCCGAGACGGGCGAGGCGGTGACCATCCAGGCATCCCACGGCGGCTCGGGCAAACAGGCCCGCGCGGTGATCGACGGGCTGGAGGCCGATGTCGTCACCCTCGCCTTGGCCTATGACATCGATGCGATCGCCGACAAGGGCCTGATCGCGCCCGACTGGCAGAAGCGCCTGCCCGACAATGCCTCGCCCTATACCTCGACCATCGTCTTCCTGGTGCGCAAGGGCAACCCGAAGGGCATCAAGGACTGGAACGACTTGGTGCACGACGGCGTCGAGGTGATCACGCCCAATCCGAAGACCTCGGGCGGGGCGCGCTGGAACTATCTCGCCGCCTGGGCCTATGCCCTGAAGCACAACGGCAACGACGAGGCCAAGGCGAAGGAGTTCGTCGCCCAGCTCTACAAGCATGTGCCGGTGCTCGATACCGGCGCCCGCGGCTCGACCACCACCTTCGTCGAGCGCGAGATCGGTGACGTGCTGCTGGCCTGGGAGAACGAGGCCTTCCTGGCGCTCAAGGAACTCGGCCCCGACCAGTTCGAGATCGTGGTGCCCAGCCTGTCGATCCTGGCCGAGCCGCCGGTCGCCGTGGTCGACAAGGTGGTGGACAAGCGCGGCACCCGCAAGGTCGCCGAAGCCTACCTGAAGTACCTCTACTCCAAGGAAGGCCAGGAGATCGCGGCCCAGTGGTTCTATCGCCCGCGTGACAAGGAAGTGGCGGCCAAGTACAAGGAAACCTTCCCGACCATCGAACTGGTCACGATCGACGATGCGGCATTCGGCGGCTGGCGCAAGGCCCAGGCCACCCATTTCGCGGACGGCGGCGTGTTCGACCAGATCTACAAGCCGTAAGGACGAGACTTGGCATCCACTGGGTTCCTGTCGAGACGGCATCGGCCGAGCGTCATTCCGGGCTTCCGGGCGACGCTCGGCTTTTCGCTCGCCTATCTCGGCGTCATCGTCCTGATCCCGATCGCCGCCCTCTTCGTGAAGGCGGGCGAGATCGGCTTCGGCGGCGTCGTCGCCATCGCGCTCGACTCCCGCGTGCTGGCGGCGCTGCGCCTGTCCTTCGGGGCGTCGCTGGTGGCGGCGCTGATCAACGGTGTGTTCGGCCTGATCGTCGCCTGGGTCCTGGTGCGCTATCGCTTTCCGGGCAAGCGGGTGGTCGATGCCATCGTCGACCTGCCCTTCGCCCTGCCGACGGCGGTCGCCGGCATCACGCTGGCGACGCTCTATGCCCGGAACGGCTGGGTCGGCGGCCTGGTCGGCCCAGGCACCTGGGTCGGCGAGCTGTTCGGGCCGAAGGGCATGATGATCGCCTATACGCCGCTCGGCGTCGTGCTGGCGCTCACCTTCATCGGCCTGCCCTTCGTGGTGCGCACGGTGCAGCCGGTGCTGGCCGATTTCGACGTCGAGACGGAAGAGGCGGCGGCGAGCCTGGGCGCGTCGCGCATCGCGACTTTCAGCCGGGTCATCCTGCCGGCGATCCTGCCCGCCCTGGTCACCGGTTTCGCGCTCGCCTTCGCCCGGGCCGTGGGCGAATATGGCTCGGTCATCTTCATCGCCGGCAATATCCCGATGGTGTCGGAGATCGCACCGCTGCTGATCGTGACCAAGCTCGAGGAATATAATTATGCCGGTGCCGCGGCGATCGCCGTGATCATGCTGGTGATTTCCTTCTTCCTGCTCCTGGTGATCAACGTGCTCCAGCGCTGGAACCAGTCGAGGATGCAGGCCTGAGCATGGAAGGCGCCCCCCGCAGCAACGATGCCACGACCGAAGGCCCCTTCCTGCGCCTGAGCCTTTCCGGCCTGGCACTGGCCTATCTGGCGCTCTTCCTCGTCCTGCCGCTGGTCGCGGTGTTCACGCAGGGGCTCGCCAAGGGCTTCGGCACTTTCTTCACCGCCGTCACCGAGCGCGACACCTGGAGTGCGATCACCCTGACCCTGACGGTCGCGGCGATCTCGGTGCCGCTCAACATGGTGTTCGGCGTCGCCGCCTCCTGGGCCGTCGCCAAATACGAATTTCCCGGCAAGTCGGTGCTGATCACCCTGATCGATCTGCCCTTCTCGGTCTCGCCGGTGATCTCGGGCCTCGTCTATGTCCTGCTCTTCGGGGCCCAGGGCTACCTCGGGCCGTTCCTGGCCGAACACGATATCAAGGTCATTTTCGCGGTGCCCGGCATCGTGCTCGCCACCGTCTTCGTCACCTTCCCCTTCATCGCGCGCGAATTGATCCCGCTGATGCAGGAGCAGGGCACCTCGGAGGAGGAGGCTGCGATCTCCCTCGGGGCGTCGGGTTGGCAGACCTTCTGGCGCGTCACATTGCCCAACATCCGTTGGGGCCTCCTCTATGGCGTGCTTCTGTGCAATGCCCGGGCGATGGGGGAATTCGGCGCGGTCTCGGTGGTCTCCGGCCATGTCCGCGGCCTGACCAACACGATGCCGCTGCATGTCGAGATCCTCTACAACGAGTATAATTTCACGGCGGCCTTCGCGGTCGCCTCGCTGCTCGCCCTTCTGGCGCTGGTCACCCTGGTCCTGAAGACCGTGCTGGAGTGGCGCTATGGCGACGAGATCGCTGCCTCCGCGCGGCACTGACCGGGATCGGCCATGAGTATCGACATTTCGGGGGTGAGCAAGAATTTCGGCGCCTTCCAGGCCCTGAACGACGTCAGCCTGGAGGTTTCGGGCGGCGAGTTCCTGGCCCTGCTCGGCCCTTCCGGCTCGGGCAAGACGACGCTTCTGCGCATCATCGCCGGGCTCGAGTTCGCCGACCGGGGCCGCGTCCTCTTCGAGGGTCATGACGTCAGCGACCGCTCGGTGCGCGACCGCCACGTCGGCTTCGTGTTCCAGCACTACGCCCTGTTCAAGCACATCACCGTGGCCAAGAACGTCGCCTTCGGGCTCGAAGTCCGGCCGCGGGCAAGCCGGCCGCCCCGGGCCGAGATCGAGGCCCGGGTCGACCGCCTGCTCCGCCTCGTCCAGCTCGAAGGCCTCGGCGGGCGCTATCCCTCGCAGCTCTCGGGCGGCCAGCGCCAGCGCGTGGCACTGGCCCGGGCGCTGGCGATCGAGCCCCGCGTCCTCCTGCTCGACGAGCCCTTCGGTGCGCTCGACGCCAAGGTGCGGAAGGAGCTGCGCCGCTGGCTTCGCAAGCTGCACGACGACATGGGCATCACTACCGTCTTCGTCACCCACGACCAGGAAGAGGCGCTGGAGATCGCCGACCGGGTCGTCGTCATGAACAAGGGCCTGATCGAGCAGGTCGGCCCGGCCCAGCAGGTCTATGACGCGCCGGCGACGCCCTTCGTCTACGATTTCTTGGGCAATACCAACCGGCTGCCGGCCGCGGTGAAGGGCGGTATCGCCAATGTCGCCGGCCTGCTGGTGCCGGTCGCCGATGTCGAGGACGGGCTGGGCATGGCCTTCGTCCGCCCGCATGAATTCGATATCAAGCCTTCGGGCACCTATGGCGGGATCGAGGGCACCATCGCCCATGTCTTCGCCAACGGCCCGATCCTTCGGGTCGAGGTCAATGTTCCGACGATCTCGCTCACGGTCGAGGTCGAGGCCATGCGCCAGGTGCTGGACGGATTGTCGCTGGAGCGGGGGGCAAGGGTTGCGCTCACCCCCCGGAATATCCGAGTCTTCCCCGATCGGTGATCGAGCGGCGGCGTGGCCCGCCGCCGCAGCGGGAGTGGCGTCGTGATTCCCTATGTTCCCTTTTCGACCGGGCCCTATCGCATCCAGATGGGCTTGGCCGGCCTCGACCTCGACGACTGGATCCAGATCGACGAGCATTATCGTGCCGAGATCGAGGAGAAGCAGCGCCTGCTGGCGACCCGCCACGGCGACGTCTTCGGTGCCTTGCCGGGGACCGAGCAGATGGGCGCCGAAGTCCTGGCCCTGCTGATCGAACATCTGTGCCGCCGCTTCCCCGAGCGTTTCCGGGTCGAGGGCGACGACGAATTCCTGGTCGACCGGATCGACGGCTGGCGCCATCCCCTGCGCGATTTCTCGCTTCACCCGCTCGACCGGGCGGCCCGCCTGGTGCAGGAAGACCTCGCCCTGATGCATTCGGCCGGCGAGGGGGAGCCCTACCGCCTGGTCGCCGGCTCGGTCTGCTTCCCGTCGCGCTGGGACCTCGCGGAAAAGCTGGGCAAGCCGCTCGAAGCCGTGCACGGCCCGGTGCCCGGCTACAAGGGCAAGCTGGCGGCGCCCATGGACCGCTTCTTCGCCCTCCTGAAGGAGGACCGGCCGGTCTGGCGCACCAATTGGTCGCTGCACGACGATCCCGCCCTGTTCCAGCCCGCCCCGCACGGCGACCGCGTGATCACGCCGCCGATCACCGCGGCCGATGTCGGTCGGCGCATCTACCTTCGCTCGGAGCGCCAGACCCTGCGCCGCTTAGCCGTGACCGGGGCGATTTTGTTCACGATAAGGACCTATCGCTGCCCGCTCGAGCAGGTCGCGGCCGAGCCCGAACTGGCCGCCGTGCTGGCCGAGGCGATCGACGCCCTGCCGCCGGAAACCCTGGCCTACAAGGGCATGACGGCGCATAAGCCGGCGCTTCTCGCCTATCTGCATCAGGCCGCCGGCATGGCCTGATCTGTGGTCGGCCGGCAACACCGGGGGTGCCATTGCCGTGGTGTGACGGCGCTCACTTGCAATGTTCGATTGATGTTCCAGAATGACGCGGCGCCTGGGGGAAGGCGTCGGAACAGGTGTGTCATGCGAATTGCCGGAGTTTCTACTGTCGTAGCCGCTGGCTTGGGGTTGGCGCTCCTCGGGGCGTTCGCCGGCATCGCGGTTGCACAGGAAGCGGCGGCGCCCGCCACCGGCCCCCTGATCCTGACCCCCGACCCGGCCCCCGCGGCCAGTGCCGCCCCGGCAGCCGAGTCCGGCCCGGTGGCCGCCGTGGTGCCGCCGCCCTCACCTGCCGTGCCGGCACCCGACGTGGCCGGTGAGTCGGACGAGCCGCGCACCACCGGGATCGACGACGATCCGGTGCCGCCGGTCCAGGCGCCCGCGCCGGCTCCGGCCAGCGCCGGCCTGCCCGCCGGCGCCACGCTCGAAGGGGCGCTCGGTCTCGATGTCGCGCGCCTG
>NZ_JBAZKR010000019.1:0-53400 GCF_041650655.1 Zavarzinia sp. | reverse complement strand
GCCCATATAGGTCGGCCCATGCATCAGCGCGGCCGTGGCCCGGTCGTCCCAGAAGGCTTCGAACACGCGGGTGGTGGCGATGGTCGCGGCCAGCGCCATGGTGCCGCCGGTCAATGCCTTGGACAGGGTCACGATGTCGGGCACCACATCCGCCGCCTCGCAGGCGAACATCGTGCCGGTGCGCCCGAAGCCGACGAAGATCTCGTCGAAAATCAGCAGGGCACCGATCCGGTCCGCCGCCCGGCGGAGCCGCGCCAGCACCTCCGGCCCATGCATCTTCATGCCGCCGGCGCCCTGCACCAGGGGCTCGACCAGGATCGCCGCGATGCGCTCGCCATGGGCATCGAGGAAGGCGTCGAAACCTTCGGCCTTTTCCTCGTCGGTCGGCAGGTCGACCACGAAATGCTGGGGCAGCAGGCCGGTGAAGAGGGAATGCATGCCCTCGTCCGGGTCGCAGACCGCCATGGTACCGATGGTGTCGCCGTGATAGCCGTGGCGGAAGGACAGGAACTTGTCCCGCCCGTGCAGGCCCCGGTTCAGGAAATACTGCATCGCCATCTTCATGGCGACTTCGACCGAGACCGAACCCGAGTCCGAGAAGAACACGCGGGAGAGATCGCCCGGCAGCAGGTCGGCCAGGCGGGCGGCCAGGCGGAGCGCCGGCTCCTGCACCAGGCCGCCGAACATGACATGGGGCAGGGCGGCCAATTGCGCCTCGGCCGCGGCGCGGATATGGGGGTGGTTATAGCCGTGGCAGGCGGTCCACCAGGAGGCGATGCCGTCGATCAGCTCCCGCCCGTCGGCCAGGCGGATGCGCGTGCCTTCGGTCGACACCACCGGCAGCGGCGGCGTCACCGTCTTCATCTGGGTATAGGGCAGCCAGACGTGCCCGTAGCCGGCCGAATACCAGCCGGGAACGTCAGCGCTCACGGGATCACTCGGCGGCGTCGGCCCGGGGGGCGGCCTCGCAGGGGGCCGCCATCGGGCGAATCCCTAAGCGCTCGAACAGGCGGCGGTCCTTTTCCTGGGCCGGGTTTTCGGTCGTCAGCAGCTTGGGGCCGATGAAGATCGAATTGGCGCCGGCCAGGAAGCACAGGGCCTGCATCTCGTCCGACATATGCTCGCGCCCGGCCGAGAGGCGGACCATGGAGGCGGGCATCAGGATCTTGGCGACCGCGATGGTGCGGACGAAATCGATCGGGTCGAGATCGGCCTCGTTGCCGAGCTGGGTGCCCTCGACCTTCACGAGAAGGTTGATCGGCACGCTTTCCGGATGCTCCGGCAGGTTGGCCAGGGTGAGCAGCAGGCCGGCGCGGTCGTCCAGATCCTCGCCCATGCCGACGATGCCGCCGCAGCAGACGTTGATTCCGGCGTCGCGCACATTGGCCAGCGTGTCCAGCCGGTCCTGATAGGTCCGGGTGGTGATGATCTCGGAATAGAATTCCGGCGAAGTGTCGAGATTGTGGTTGTAGTAGTCGAGCCCGGCGTCCTTCAGGCGCTGGGCCTGCACGGCGTTCAGCATGCCGAGGGTGACGCAGGTCTCCAGCCCCATGGACTTCACGCCGCGCACCATCTCGATCACCTGGTCGAGGTCGTGGTCCTTCGGGCTCCGCCAGGCGGCACCCATGCAATAGCGGCTGGCGCCGGCTTCCTTGGCGCGCTTGGCCTCTTCGAGCACGGCGCCGACCGCCATCAGCTTGGAGGCCTTGAGGCCGGTATCGAATTTGGACGACTGCGGGCAATAACCGCAATCCTCGGGGCAGCCGCCGGTCTTGATCGAAAGAAGCGTCGACATCTGCACGTCGTTGGCGTCGAAGAAGCGGCGATGCGCGGTCTGCGCCTCGAAGATCAGGTCGGCGAAGGGCTTGCGGAACAGGGCCTCGACTTCCTCGCGGCGCCAATCGTGGCGGAGCCCCGGGGCCCCGGCGGCGGAAGCGGTGGAAGTGGTGGCGGTGATCTCGGTCATGGGCGACCCAATCCTCGGCAACAGTCGAGACGTCGATCGACGGCGACGGCCGACGATCCTCAGCAGGTTAGCGCCGCAGACTATGCCGCTTTGCGGCGAGGTCAATAGCAGGATGGACTAGGTCCCTAGACCAGCAGGGGATTGACCCCCGCGTCGATTGGCGCCAGTGTGCGCCGCCCCTCAGGGAACACCATTCGCCATGCAGTCTCTCGATGCCTTTGCGGCGGCCAAACTGGCCGACTTGGACGCCCGTCACCAGCGGCGCACCCTGGTCGCCACGGCGCGCCTCGACGGGCCGCTGGTCAGTCGCGGCGGGCGGCAGTACGTCTCCTTTTCCTGCAACGACTACCTGAATTTCGCCACCGATCCGCGCCTGAAGGCGGCGGCGATCCGCGCGGTCGAAGAGCATGGCACGGGCGCCGGGGCCTCCCGCCTGATCACCGGCAACCACCCGCTGATCGAGGAACTGGAAGTGCGCTTGGCCCGGCTCAAGGGTACGGAAGCCTGCTGCGTTTTCGGTTCGGGCTATCTCGCCAATGTCGGCATCATCCCGACACTGGCCGGGCGCGACTGCCTCGTCGTGGTCGACGAGCTCGCGCACAACTGCATCAATGCCGGCGCCAGCATGGCCCAGGGCCAGGTCACTGTGTTCCAGCACAACGATCTCGACCATCTGGCCGCGATCCTGGCGGCCGAACGGGCGAAATTCGCCCATGTCCTGGTCGTCACGGACGGCGTCTTCTCGATGGACGGCGACCTCGCCCCCCTCGCTGAGATGGGCGAGCTCTGCGCCCGCCACGACGCTTGGCTGATGGCGGACGACGCCCACGGCATCGGCGTGCTGGGCGGCGGGCGCGGCTCGGCCCATGTCGGCGGGACCGCCGCGGTGCCGCTGCAGATGGGCACGCTGTCGAAGGCGATCGGTTCCTACGGCGCCTATCTCTGCGCCTCGCAGCCGGTGATCGACCTGATGAAGACGCGCGCCCGGACGGTGGTCTATTCGACCGGCCTGCCGCCGGCTGCCGTGGGCGCCGCGATCGAAGCCCTGAACATCATCGAGAACGAGCCCGACTATATCGAGTTGCCGGTCGCCAAGGCGCGGCGCTTCTGCCGCGCCCTGAACCTGCCCGCGGCCGAGAGCCCGATCGTGCCGATCATCGTCGGAACCGAGACCCGTGCCCTCGACGCCCAGCGCCTGCTGGCCGAACAGGGCTTCCTGGTCGCCGCGATCCGGCCCCCGACCGTGCCGGCCGGGACTTCGCGCCTGCGTTTCGCCTTCACGGCGCGCCATACCGATGCCGATGTCGACCGCGTCGCGAGCGTATTGCGGGAACGCGTATTGTGACGCGCTGCCTCTTCGTTTCCTCGCCCGGCACGGAAATCGGCAAGACCCTGGTCACCGCCTCGCTCGCCCACCAGCTCCGCGGGGCGAACGCCCGTATCCTGAAGCCGGTGGTCAGCGGCTACGAGCCCGAGACGGCGGCGGAGTCCGACCCCGGCCTGATCCTGGCCGCGCAGGACCGCGCGGTCGGCGAAGCGGCAGTCGCCGAAATCGCGCCCTGGCGCTTCAGGACGCCCGTCGCCCCCGATCTCGCCGCCCGCATCGAGGGCAAGGCGATGACTGCGGCCGAGATCGCCGCCTTCTGCATGAAGGCGGCGGAAGGGGCTGATTTCCTGGTCGTCGAAGGGGCCGGCGGCATCATGGCGCCGATCGCCGAGCGCGAGACTTTCCTCGACGTGCTGGCGCTCACCCGCTGGCCCGTGCTGCTGGTGGCCGGTTCCTATCTCGGCACGCTCAGCCATATTTTCACGGCCGTGGAGACGATCCGCGGGCGCGGCCTGACGGTCGCCGGCATCGTGATCAGCGAGAGCGTCGAGAAGTCGCAGGCGATCCCGGAGCTGCTCCGCTCGATCGCCGCATTTCTGCCGGAATTGCCGGTTTGTGTCGTGCCCCGGCTGGCGGGACCGCGGCCTTGGGCCCTGGCCCCTCCGATGACACAATTTCTTGTGGGTAAGTCATCATCTGGTGTGGCGCCAAAAGCGCCTGCCGAGATATAGTGTTTTTGTAGCGGTCAACGCCGTTTAGTGGGAGAGAGGACAACGATGTCCTGGACCGATGAGCGCATCGCCACCCTGCGCGAACTGTGGGAGCAGGGCCTCAGCGCCAGCCAGATCGCCGGCAAGCTCGGCAACATCACGCGCAATGCCGTGATCGGCAAGGTCCACCGTCTGGGCCTGTCCGGCCGGCCGAGCCCCGTGCGTGCCGAACGTCCGGCGGCCCCGGTCGCTGCCGCCCCGGCGCCGGCCCCGAAGCCGGCCGAACCCGTACGCGCCGCGGTGGCGCCGGCCCCGCGGCCGGTCCGTCTGGTCGGCACCCCGGTGGAGGCGGTCTCGGCCGTTCCCCGTGCGGCTGTCGCCAAGCCGGCGTCCGCGCCGGTGCCGGCCAACACCGAGGCGGAACCGATGGTCCGCGCCTCGCTGCTTTCGATCAACGATCGCATGTGCAAATGGCCGGTCGGCGACCCGGGCGAAGCCGGCTTCCACTTCTGCGGCCGCCGCGCCCAGACCGGAATGCCCTATTGCCAGGATCACGCCCGCATCGCCTATCAGGCGGCCACGCCCAAGGCGCGCGAGAAGCGCGACCGGGACCGGGAACGCGAGCGCGAGCGCCTGCTGCGCAGCCTGTCGTAATCCAAGAAACGGGGCCTTCGGGCCCCGTTTCGCTTTCGGCGCGACGGGCAGCTTAACCTTGTCTTGAGGGATATCGTGCCATTTTGGGGGCATGTCGAAACCAGTCGCCGAGTCGCTGATCTCCCCCCGACTGCGCCATCGCTTGGCGGAGATCGAAAACCTCGTTGCCCAAGAGGGTGACGGTATATTGGTGTGCGAAGCGGGAGACCTCGATCCGCCGTTTCCGCGCATCGTCTTCGCCAACGAGGCCATGGCCCGCCTGACCGGCTACGACCAGCGGGAATTGGAGGGTCAGACGCCGCGCCTGTTCCAGGGGGCGTCGACGGATCCGGAAACCAGGGCCGGGATCCGCAAAGCCCTCGCCGGCAAGCGCAAGCACCGGGCCGAAGTGCTGAATTATGCCAAGGACGGCCAGACCTATTGGGTCGAGATGGACGTCGTGCCGGTGGTCGATCCCGATTCCGGCCACCTGTTCTTCGTCTCTTTCGAGCGCGACATCACGCGCTGGAAGCGGCTGGAAGCCGAATTGTCCGAAGCCAACGAACGGGCCGACCGGGCGACGCGGGGGCGGAACGACTTCATCGCGACGGCGATCCGGGAATTGCGCTTGTCGGTGGGCAGCCTGCTAGGCCATCTCGAACTGCTCGAGCAGGGCGAAATGACAGCGCTACAGCCGCCGCTGATCGCCGCTTCCCTGCGCAATGCCCACAATCTGGCCGACCGGCTGGACGACATTCTGGATCTGGACCGGGTGGACGCCGGGGCCACGGACCCGGGTCAGGTACAGAGCCTCAATCTGCGGGATTTCGTGGCCGACATCGATCTGCTCTTCGGTGCCGTGGCCAATCGCTCCGGCCTGCATTTCGAGACTGTCTTGGGGGGCGGCCTGCCGACGACGGTCGACGTCGACATCCCGCACCTGCGACAGCTCGTCACCTGCCTGGTGCGTGACGCCATGCGCCGGACCGAAACGGGGGGCATCGCCGTGGTCCTGGAAGGCTGTGGCGAAGGGCGGTTGCAGGTGGCGGTGCACGACAGCGGCGCCACGCGCGACGAGGATTCCCTCGGGGTCGGTGTCGCGCGGCGCATCGCCGGGACACTGGGGACCGGCCTCGGGATCGACCTCGCCCCGGGCGAAGGTCTCTCCTGTTGGATCGATCTGGCCGCTCCGGGGGCGAGCGCCGCGGCCGATCCGCGGGGGTTTGCCGAGTGGCGGCAGGCGATGCGGGCCGGGGCGCAAATCGCACTCCCGAAACGAAGCCAGGTCCTGCGCGTCGAAAAGGGCGAGCCGGTCAGGGTGCTGGTCGCGGATTCCGACCCGATGGAGCGGGCCACCCTGGCGCGCCAGCTCCAGTCGCTCGGGGCGCGCGTGGACATCGTCGCCAACGGCGCCCAGGCGCTGATCATGGCGACGGCCGAGACGCCCTACGACTTGGTGCTGTTCGACATCGGCCTGCCCATTGTCGCAGGTGGCGATCTGGTGCGTGGCCTGCGCGCCCATGAGGAGCTTCATGGCCTGCCGCGCGTCCAGGCCGTCGCCCTGGCCGACGAGACGGAGAAGGCCGAGGGGGCCGGGGCCGACCTGGTCCTGCTGCGGCCGGTCGGCCTCGGCCAGTTGGTCGATCTGCTGAACACGGGCGACGAAGCGCCTTCCGATCAACCGGCGATCGACCTGGCGGTCCTGAAGGCACGGCTCGACATTGCCGATTCCTTCGACCTCGCATCGGTCCTGGCGGTCTTCGCCGAAAAGCTCGACGATCTCGAGCGGGGCCTGGCCAGGGCGATCGCCCGGCGCGACGCAGAGACGGCCAACGACCTGCTGCACGCCCTCACGGCCGAGGCCGATTGGGCGGTGGCCCAGCCGCTGCAGGCCGCAGTCTCTCGCTGCCGCCTCGCGGTCGGCAACAACGATTGGGATTTCGCCGATCGCAGCCTGCAACGGTTGGCGTCCGAAACGCTGCGCATTCGCGCCGTGCTGGACGGTATGCTGGGGGCCTAGCGATCCGGCTGTTCGCGCGCGTCCAGCCGGAGTTCCAGGAAGGCGAGGTCGAGCCAGCGCCCGAACTTGGCGCCGACCTGGTGCAGCAGGCCGGCATGTTCGAAGCCGAGCGCCTTGTGGAGGGCGATCGAGGTTTCGTTGCCGGCCTCGATCCCCGCCACCATGACATGCTTGCCGAGCGCCCGCGCCCGCTCGATCAGGGCGATCATCAGGGCGCGGCCGATGCCGCGGCCGCGGGCGTCGGCGGCGACATAGACCGAATGTTCGACCGTGTGGCGATAGCCGTCGAAGGCGCGCCAGTCGCCGAAACTGGCATAGCCGAGCACGGCGCCGCCGTCGTCGACCGCGACCAGCACGGGATAGCCGGCCAGGCGCCGGGCTTCGAGCCAAGCCGCCCGGTTGGCGGCATCGACCAGGGTCTCGTTCCAGATCGCCGTCGAATGGGCGACGGCGTCGTTGTAGATCGCCAGGATGCCCTCGACATCCCCGGGCCCGGCGTCGCGAATCTGCATGTCGATCGGCCTATACCACCTCGTAATAGCCCATCATGCCGGTTTCCTGGTGCTCGATGATATGGCAATGGACCATCCATTTGCCCGGCAGCCCGGCGACGAAGGCGATACGGATCCGCTCCTTCGGTTCGACCAGCACGGTATCGGCCCAATAGGCCGGCACGTCGGCCCGCTGGTTGTCCAGCACCTTGAAGCTATGGCCGTGCAGGTGGATCGGATGGCGGTGCGGTGTGCCGTTGAAGAGGGTGATCACATAGGATTTGCCGGATTGGAGCCGCGCCAGGGCCTCCGGCAGCTTGCCCGGGCCCATGCCGGGCCAGGCCTTGGTGTTCAAGGACCAGAACACCCGCTGGGTCGAGCAGATCTCGCCGGCACCGCCGATCAGCTTGACGAATTCCTCGATCGCCGGATCGCTCACCCCGGCACCGAGGTCGAGGCGGAGCTGTTCCGCCTTGTCCAGGTCCGGCTCGGGCAGGGCGGCCGCGGGCAGGGCCAGGGGGCGGTCGTCGCCCACGCGGATCGGCTCGCCCTCGCTGACGATGCGGGCGAGGGTGACCGGGGTCGATTGCCAGATGTCCTGCAGTTCCACGGTTTGGCCCGCGGGCGGCGCCACGAAGGCGATCTCGGCCCGTTGCGCGGGGCCGAGGGGCCAGGGCAGGGCGAAGGGCGTGCAGGCGTTGCCGTCGGTCGCGATCACCTTGGCCTCGGCCCCGACGACGTCGATCAGGGGAATGCGCGAGGCGTCGACACCGATGCAGCGAAGCCGCACCCGGCTGCCCGGGCGCACGGTCAGGCGCGGCGCGATCTGGCCGTTCGTGGTGCGCAGGCGGCCGAAGGTGCCAGCGCGGGCGGCGTTCTTGTCGGTCGTGATCGTGTCGTAACTGCCGTCCGGCCTCACCCGCCAGTCCATCAGGACCAGGGTGCGGTCGAGATCGAAGAGGCCGTCTTCCCGCGGGTCCTCGACGATCAGCACGCCGGCCAGCCCATGGGCCAGCGCGGTGATGTCGTCGCAATGGGGGTGGAAGAAGAAGAAGCCGGGATCGGGCGGGGTGAATTCGTAATCGAAACTCTGGCCCGGCTGGATCGGGTCCTGCGTCACATAGGGCACGCCGTCCATCGCCTGGGGAATGCGCAAGCCATGCCAATGGATCGAGCTGTGTTCGGCCAAATGGTTCAGGAAGGTCGCCCGGAAAGTCTCGCCGTGGCGGATGCGCAGTTCCAGCGGCCATTGCTCGGCATAGGTCCAGGCCGTGGTCGGGGCGCTGCAGGTCGGGAGTTGGAGAGGACGCGGCTTCGCCTCCAGGACCAGGCCGCCCGGCGCCGCATGGCCCAGGCGGGTGCTCAGGGGCAGGGCGAAGAGGGCGATACTGCCTGCCTTCAACAGGTCGCGGCGGTGAATGGCCATGTCGGATCTCCTTGGCGAGACCCACTATAATTGCGAATAATTCTTAGTTCCAGGACCTGCGGCAATCAGCCCCGGGTGCGGAAGAAGCGATGCAGCATCTCGTGATAGATCCGAGTCAGGCGCTCCAGGTCCTCGACCCGGACCTTCTCGTCGGCCTTGTGCATGGTCTCGCCCACCAGGCCGAATTCGATCACCGGGCAGTAGCGGGCGATGAAACGGGCATCCGACGTACCACCGCTGGTCGAGAGTTCGGGCCGCCGTCCGCATTCGGCCTCGACCGCGCCGGCCACGATCTCGGTCAGGGGGCCGGGCTCGGTCAGGAAGGCTTCGCCCGACGTCTTGGTCGAGAGCGCGTAGGGGATGCCGGTCTCATCCAGGGTCGCCCGTAGCAAGGCATCGAGCGAGGCGCCCGTATGAAGGTCGTTGAAGCGGATGTTGAAGGCGGCGGTCGCGACGCGCGGAATTACGTTGGTCGCCGGATTGCCGACGTCGACCGTGGTGAACTCCAGGTTCGACGGCTGGAAATGCGCAGTCCCGTCGTCGAGCTTCAGGGCATCCAGCGCCGCCATCAGGCGCAGGAGCTTGGGGATCGGATTGTCGGCCAGATGGGGATAGGCGACATGGCCTTCGACCCCGGTCACCGTCAGCACCCCGTTGATCGAGCCGCGCCGGCCGATCTTGGCCATTTCGCCGAGCTTGTGGGGGTTGGTCGGCTCGCCGACGACGCAGGCGTGCCAGACCTCGCCCCTTGCGGTCAGGGCCTCCAGCATCTTGGCCGTGCCGTTCACCGCCGGGCCTTCTTCGTCCCCGGTGATGAGCAGGGAAATGGCGCCGCCGCGCGGCACCTTTCCGTGATGCTGGGCCAGGAAATGGCTGGCGGCGGCGGTGAAGCAGGCGATCGCCGATTTCATGTCGGCGGCGCCCCGGCCGAGCAGCCAGCCCTGGTCCAGCGTCGCGCCGAAGGGATCGACGGTCCAGCGGCTGCGGTCGCCGACCGGCACCACGTCGGTATGGCCGGCGAAGCAGAAATGGGGACCGGCGCCGCTGCCGTCGCCGATCCTGGCATAGAGATTGTCGACGTCCGGCGTGCCCTCGTCCGCGAAGGGCATCCGTTCGACCGTGAAGTCCAGGCCCTTCAGCACGGCGCCCAGCGTGTCGAGCGCGCCGCCCTCGGCGGGCGTCACGCTCTGGCAGCGGATCAGTTCGATCGCCAGCGGCAGGGCGTCGAGGGCGAAGGGCATTTCGGTCAGTCGCGCAGGAGTTCGTTGATCGAGGTCTTGGAGCGGGTCTGGGCGTCGACCCGCTTCACGATCACGGCGGCATAGAGGCCGGGTTCGCCCGCGGTCTTGCCCGGGATGGTGCCCGGCACCACGACTGAATAGGCCGGCACCCGGCCGCGGAAGACTTCGCCGGTGGCACGGTCGACGATCTTGGTCGAGGCGCCGATATAGACGCCCATGGAGAGCACGGCGCCCGTTTCGACCACCACGCCCTCGGCCACTTCCGAACGGGCGCCGATGAAGCAATTGTCCTCGATCACCACCGGGCCGGCCTGCAGCGGCTCGAGCACGCCGCCGATGCCGGCACCGCCCGAGATATGGCAGTTGGCGCCGATCTGCGCGCAGGAACCGACGGTCGCCCAGGTGTCGACCATGGTGCCCTTGCCGACATGGGCGCCGACATTGACGAAGCTCGGCATCAGCACGACGCCGGGCGCGATATAGGCGGACTTCCGCACGAAGCAGCCGGGCACGGCGCGGAAGCCGGCGGCCTTGAAGCGGTTCTCGCCCCAGCCGTCGAACTTGCTCGGCACCTTGTCGAACCAGGCGCCGGCCAGGCCGGGGCCGCCCGGCACGGCGACCGAATCGTTCAGGCGGAAGGAGAGCAGCACGGCCTTCTTCAGCCACTGGTTCACCACCCAGCCGCCGTCCTTCGGCTCGGCTACGCGGACCTCGCCGGAATCGAGCAGTTCGAGCGCCGCCTCGACCGCCGCACGGGTGGCACCCATGGTCGCCGAAGTAATGCCGTCGCGCGCCTCCCAGGCGGCTTCGATGGTGGATTCGAGTTCGTGGCCGGCCATGGCTCCCTGCTCCCGCTTTGAAACGCCCCGGACATTAGGGGCGTGGGCCGCGCTGTCAACCGATCGCGGCGAGGAAGGCGGCCAGATCGTCTGTGACATGGTGGATATGGTCGCCCTGGCCCTGGGCGCCCCAGTCGGTGCCATTCGGGATCCACACCGTGGCCATGCCCATTTCGGCCGCCGGCAGCAGGTTGCGCGCCATGTCCTCGACCATGCAGGCGCGCGTCGGCTCGACCCCGAGGGCCGTGGCCATGGCGAGATAGGGCCCGACCTCGGGCTTCGGCGTGAAGCCGGCAGCGACGATGTCGAAAATGCCGTCGAAATGGCCGGCGATGCCGAGGCGGGCCAGCACGCGCTCGGCATGCATGGTGGAGCCGTTGGTGAAGATCACCTTGCGCCCCGGCAGGCCGGCCAGCACGGCATCGAGCGCGGGTGCCGCGTCGAGCGGCGACAGGTCGATGTCGTGCACGAAATCCAGGAAATGATGGGGATCGACGCCGTGATCCTGCATCAGGCCCTTCATGGTGGTGCCGTGGCGGTGGAACAACTCGCTCTTCAGGGCGCCGGCCGCTTCGCCGTCCAGGGCCAAGTGGTCCATGATATAGGCGCGCATCTTCGCCTCGATCTGGTCGAACAGACGGCAGGAGGCGGGATAGAGCGTGTTGTCCAGGTCGAAGACCCAGGTTTCGGTCGCAGACAGCGTTTTCGGAGCCATGGTGCGGCACATTGGCCGCAGAGGCCGCCGCTGACAAGGCCCGTCAACCAATTCTTGACGAAGGGCGGCTAGGCTGCCTGCGAGCTTCCCAGAGAACAGGACAGTACAGGCGTGATGACAGGCCGGGCCATGGACGAAAAGCCTGCCAGCCCCCGGAATGCGGCGGCGGCGATGCTCGATCGCCTGGTCGCCCAATATCCGGGGCCTGCCCTGATCATCGGCCAGGGCATCCGCGTGGTCGAGGAGAACGGCGACGCGCGTCCGCTGGTGCTCGCGCTCCGTGCCGGCCATTCCCGCCTGATCGACCTGGTCGAGACCGCGCGCCATGGCGCCCAGGGGGTGGAACGCGAAATCCTGATCGACCGCAGCGGCCTTTACCAGGTCACCGCCCTGCCCATGGGGGCTGCCGTCGTCCTGCTGGCCCGCGACGTCACCGAGGAAC
This sequence comes from Zavarzinia sp., assembly GCF_041650655.1. Lineage (GTDB taxonomy): Bacteria > Pseudomonadota > Alphaproteobacteria > Zavarziniales > Zavarziniaceae > Zavarzinia. The sequence goes on along the minus strand of NZ_JBAZKR010000019.1, from coordinate 41,590 downwards.
GGCGGCGTGCGCTCCGGCTGGCCGAAGAGGTCGACCGCCTGGGCGACATTCTCTCATGCCTGCCCGATTTCACCTTCGAAACCGACCGCGACGGCCGCCTGCTCTTTGCCGCCCCCGCCACGGTCTTCGGCTATGACGCCGCCGCCCTGATCGGCGCCTATGCCGCCGACCTGATCGATCCCGATTGGCTGTCCGGCCGCGCCAATCCCTTCGTCGCCCGCGAGGGGCTCGCCGACCTCGAAGTCTGGCTCCTCTCGCTGGAGGGCTCCCGGCGTTACGTTCGCCTCTCGGCCCGGCCGGTACTGGACGAGAACGGGGCCGTCGCCGGCCTGCGTGGCGTCGCCTGCGACGTGACCGCGGCGCGCGCCCGCGAGACGGCACTGACCCAGGCGCTCGACCGCGAGCGGCTGGGGAGCGCCGTGGTCAATGCCATGCGTGGTGCCGGCGGGCCCGAGCGGGCGATCCGCGTCGCCGCCGAGGCCGCCATGGCGACGCTCCATGCCCAGGGCGCGCTGATCCTGGCGCGCGACGGCGGCAGCGCCATGGTGCCCGTGGTGATCCTCGGCCAGGCCGGACCATTCGCCGGCCGCGTCGCCTCGGCCGTCACTCAGATGTCCTCTCTCGGGCCGGTGGTCGGCCGGGTCGAGCGCCTGGAAATCGACGGTATCTCCGTGCTGGCGGCGATCGCCGCGGAGGGCGGGGTCGCGGTCGGCGCCATCGTACTGCTGCGCGACGGACCGGATTGGCCGGGCGAGCAGGCCGGCATCCTGTGTGCCGTGGCCGACCAGCTCGGCCTCGCCCTCGGCATCCGGGAACGAGTCGCCCTGCTCGAGAAGCAGTCGCGTGTCGATGCCCTGACCGGCATCATGAACCGCCGCGCCTTCGACCAGGAACTGCCGGCCAAGCTGCGCCAGGCCGACCGCCACGGCGTCGGCGGTGCGCTCCTCCTGATGGACCTCGACGGATTCAAGCCGTTGAACGACCGTCATGGCCACGCCTGGGGCGACAAGGCGCTGACCCTGCTCGGCAGCCTGTTCCGCGATCATTTGCGCGCGGGCGACTTGGTGGCGCGCCTGGGCGGCGACGAATTCGGCCTGTGGCTCGATTCGACCGACCAGACCGGCGCCTTTGCCAAGGCCGGCGTGCTCTACGAGCTTCTGGAGGACCTGGACCGCAGCTTGGCGCTGCCGGAAACCAGCCTGGGCCTCTCGATCGGCATCGCCCTCTATCGGCCGGGCGGGGGCGAGGACATGGCGGCCTTGATGGCGCGGGCGGACAGCGCGCTCTATCGGGCCAAGGCGCGGGGCAGGAACCGGGCGGAGCTGGCAGCGCCCTCGGGGGGAGAGGGGACATGCTGAGGCGATTGATCCGCCGTGTCCGGGGCAGCGGCACGGCGCCGAACTACGAGGAACAACGAGACCGCCTCGAATCCGGCACGTTGGCCGAACGCCGCGACCTCGCCCTGCACGAGGACACGCGGCCCGAGATCCTGTTCTATCTGGCCGAGGACGAGGACGAGACGGTGCGCCGCAGCGTCGCCGCCAATCCCTCGACCCCCCATCAGGCCGACCACCATCTGACCCAGGACACGGCCGAGGAAGTGCGCCGCGAACTGGCGCGCAAGGTGGCCCGCCTGTTGCCCAATCTCCCCCCGGGGGAGCAGGACAAGCTGCGCGACCGGGTGATCGAGCTGATCGACATATTGGCCCGTGATCAGCTGCCGTCGGTCCGCCGCGTGCTGGCGGAAGAACTGAAGCGCTCGGCCGAGGTGCCGAAGCCGATCGTCCAGCGCCTGGCCTATGACCTCGACCTCATCGTGGCGGCGCCGATCCTGGAATATTCGCCGCTGCTGAACGACGACGACCTCTTGGAGATCATCGCGACCTGTCGGGTCGAGGGCGCCATTTCGGCGATCGCCCGCCGCCGCGAACTGCCCGAGGCGGTGTCCGACGCCATCGTCGCCACCCTGGACATTCCGGCGGTCACCGCGCTCCTGGCCAATCCGAGCGCCCGGCTGCGCGAGGAAGTGCTGGACAAGGTGATCGACGCCGCGGCCTCGATCGAAGTCTGGCACCAGCCGCTGGTGCTCCGGGCCGAATTGTCCATGCGGGCGATCCGGCGCATCGCCGGCTTCGTCGCCTCGTCGCTGGTCGACCAGCTCATGAGGCGGAGCGATCTCGACGAGGAGACCGCGGTGACCCTGGCCCGCCGCGTGCGCGAGCGCGTATCCGCGGGCGAGCACGAGGCGCCGCGCCAGCACTTCGACGACCTGATGGCGGCGCTGACCGAGAAGCACCGGCGCGGCGATCTCGACGAAGCCGTGATCGATCAGGCTCTGGAGGCGGGCAAGCGCGATTTCGTGGTGGCGGCGCTGGCCGTGCGCTCCGGCCTGAAGCCATCGGCCGTGCGCCAGGTGCTGGGCTCGCGCCTGGCCAAGCCGGTCTGCGCCCTGGTCTGGCGCGCCGGGCTCTCCATGCGCCTCGCCCTCAAGGTGCAGCGCCAGATCGCCCTGATCCCCCACAACGGCATCCTGCATCCGCGCGGCGGCATCAACTACCCGCTGACGCCGGACGAAATGGTCTGGCACCTCGAGTTCTTCTCGTTGGAAGACCGGCGCCCCGGCCGCTGAGGGCCGGGGAGGGAGAGCCTGGTTTCTGTTCAGGCGTCCTGGCGGGCGATCATGGTGCCGGCGCCATGCTCGGTGAAGGTTTCGAGCAGCAGGGCGTGGGGCGTGCGGCCGTCCAGGATGACGGCACCTTCGACCCCCTTGTCGACCGCGTCGAGGCAGGTTTCCACCTTGGGGATCATGCCGCCGTGGATGGTGCCGTCGGCGATCAGGGCGCGCGCCTGTTCGGCCGTCATGCGGTCGATCAGCTTGCCGTCCTTGTCGAGCACGCCGGGCACGTCGGTCAGCAGCAGGAAGCGCGAGGCGCGCATGGCCGAGGCGATGGCGCCGGCCGCGGTATCCGCGTTGATGTTGTAGGTGTGGCCGTCCTCGCCGATGCCGATCGGTGCCACCACCGGAATGAAGTCCGAGCGCTCGAACAGATAGAGGATGCGCGGGTCGACGGATTCGGGTTCGCCGACGAAGCCGAGGTCGAGCACCTTCTCGATGTTGGAATCCGGGTCGCGCTTGGTCCGCTGCAGCTTGCGGGCATGGATCAGCGGGCCGTCCTTGCCCGAAAGCCCGACGGCATTGCCGCCGGCGGCATTGATGGCGCCCACGATCTGCTTGTTGATGGAACCGGCCAAGACCATCTCGACCACTTCGACCGCCGCCTGGTCGGTGACCCGGAGCCCGTCGATGAAGGACGATTTGATCGCCAGGCGTTCCAGCATCTTGCCGATCTGCGGCCCGCCGCCATGGACCACGATCGGATTGATGCCGACCTGCTTCAGGAGGACGATGTCGCGCGCGAAGGCCGCCCCCGCCGCATCGTCGCCCATGGCGTGGCCGCCGTATTTGACGACGAAAGTGCGATCGGCATAGCGCCGCATGTAGGGCAGCGCCTCGGTGATGGTCGCCGCGGTGTGCAGCCAGCGGGTCCGCATCTTGAGGTCGGCGCGTTCGGTGGCGGCTGAATCGGGCTTTTCGCTCATCACTTTCCTCGCTGGCTTGGCGTGCCTCGCTTAACTCACATCGGCCGGCTTGCCAAGGGCTGCCAGGGCGGCGCGCAATTCGGGCACGCCGGCGCCGGTCTCGCTCGAGGTCGGCATGATCACAGGGTGGGCCGCGACATGGGCACGGATCGCCGTCGCCACCGTCTTCGTCATGGCGGCGAGCTGTCCCGGCGTCAGCTTGTCGGTCTTGGTCAGCACCACCTGATAGGACACGGCCGACTGGTCGAGCAGCTTCATGGCGGCGGTGTCCGGCGGCTTCACGCCATGCCGGCTGTCGATCAGGACGAGCACGCGCTTCAGGTTGGGGCGCCCGGCCAGATAGGTCTCGGTCAGGTTCACCCATTGGGCGACCTTGTCCTTCGAGACCTTGGCGAAGCCGTAGCCGGGCAGGTCGACCAGCGTGAGCCGGCCGGCGAGATCGAAGAAATTGAGCTGCTGGGTGCGCCCCGGCGTGTTGGAGACGCGGGCGAGCGTGGTGCGCCCGGTCAGGGCGTTCACCAGCGACGACTTGCCGACGTTGGAGCGGCCCGCGAAGGCCACCTCGGGCAGGGCAGGCGGCGGCAGGTCGCCGATCTTGGTGGCGCCCCAGGTGAAGTGGCACTCGCCCGCGAAGAGGCGGCGCCCCGCCTCGATCATCTCGGGCGTGGCGGCGCCGTCTTCGGGCCTGAGGGCGTCGCTCACCGCTTGGCCGGCGGCGTCTTGGGCGCCGGGACCTTGGGCGCCGGCGCCTTGGCGGCCCCGGCTCCGGCTCCGGCCAGGGCCGGCCTGGCCGGGGTCTGGCGGCGGATCAGCCACTGCTGGGCGATCGACAGCAGGTTGTTCCAGGTCCAGTAGATCACCAGTCCGGCCGGGAAGGTGGCCAGGAAGAAGGTGAAGATGATCGGCATGAACATGAAGATGCGCTGCTGCACCGGGTCGGGCGGCGCCGGGTTCATGCGCTGCTGCAGCCACATCGAAATGCCCATCAGGATCGGCCAGACGCCGATCGCCAGGAAGCCCGGGGGATCCCAGGGGATCAGGCCGAACAGGTTGAGGACGTGGGTCGGGTCGGGCGACGACAGGTCCTGGATCCAGCCGTAGAAGGGCGCCTGGCGCATCTCGATGGTGACGTAGAGCACCTTGTAGAGCGAGAAGAACACCGGGATCTGGATCAGGATCGGCAGGCAGCCGGCCAGGGGATTGATCTTTTCCCGCTTGTAGAGGGCCATCAGCTCCTGCTGCTGGCGCGCCTTGTCGTCCGCATAGCGCTCGCGCAGCCGCGCCATCTCGGGCTGCACGTCCTTCATCTTGTTCATCGCGCGGTACGACTTGTTCGCCAACGGATAGAACAGACCCTTGATCAGCAGGGTCAGGATCATGATGGCGATGCCGAAATTGCCGACCAGGCGATAGAGCGCATCGAGCAGGATGAAGATCGGCTTGGTCAGGAAGAAGAACCAGCCGAAATCCACGGCATATTCGAACATCTCGATGCCGAGGCTGTCGCGATAGGACTTCAGCAGGTCGACCACCTTGGCACCGGCGAAGAGGTGATGCGCGGCGGTGACCGCGGCGCCCGGCGCCAGCGCCTGGCCGCCGCCCAGATAGTCGACCTGGTAGCGGTCGCGGTCGCCCGACTTCACATGGTCGAAGCGCGCCGTCACCTCGGCCTTCTGGTCGGGGATCACGGCGGTCAGCCAATATTTGTCGGTGATGCCGAGCCAGCCGCCGGTGGTTTTGGCCTCCGGTACCGACTCGTCCTTCAGGGTCTTGTAATCATGTTCCTGGACGTGGCCGCCGACCACGCCGATCGGGCCTTCGTGCAGGATGAACAGGCCTTCGGTCTGCGGCGTCTCGACCCGTGCGACCAGGGCATAGGGGAACAGGGTGACCGGGGCGCCGCCCTTGTTCTCGACCTTGTCCTCGATCGTGAACATGTAATTGGCGTCGAGCGCGATCGTCCGGGTGAAGACCAGGCCTTCGCCGTTGTCCCAGGTCAGGACGACCGGGCTCTTCTCGGTCAGGGTGCCCGATCCGCTCCACTGCGTCTCGGTGCCGGGCAGCTTCACCGCCGTGCCGGGGGCCGCGGTCCAGCCGAATTCGGCGAAATAGGGGGTCGGCGAGCGGAGCGGGGAGAGCAGCTTGATCTCCGGGCTGTCGGGCGCCACCGTCTCGCGGTAACCGCGAAGGGTGACATCGTCGACCCGGCCGCCGATCAGGGCGATCGAGCCCTTCAGCTTGGCCGTATCGATCGCGATACGCGGGCTCAGCGCCAGCGCGGCGTCACGCTCGACCAGCACGTCGGGGCCGGGGGCGCCGCCCGGCGTCGCGGTGCCGGTGGGGGCTGCACTCGGGGTCGGCGCGGCGCCGGGCGCTGGAGCGTCGTTGCCGGCGGTGGCGGTGCCGGTCGCATTGGCGAATGGGGCCGCTTCCTCGCGGGCACGCTGGCGCGGGCCTTCGATGAAATACTGGAAGCCCAGCATGATCAGCACCGAAGCCACGACGGCCAGGATCAGATTGCGATTCTCGAACATCACCGGCACCTGTGGGCGTGATGGGAAGATCCGCCGTCACGGCGGCGGTAGAGCGGAGTACCCCGCGGGGGCACGGGGTCGTAGCCGTGGCCGCCCCAGGGATGGCAGCGGCACAGGCGGCGTACCGTCAATGCCGAGCCATGGACCGGGCCATGGACGCGCAGCGCTTCCAGGGCATATTCCGAACAGCTCGGCAGATAGCGGCAATTGGGCGGAAGGGCGGGCGAGATCAGGTAACGCCAGACCAATACCGGCAGCGACAGCAGGCGGGCGGCGAGGACGGAGATCCAGCCCATCACGGCGCGGTGCTCCGCAGCAGTTTCAGGCGGCCGAGAGCCTGCTCGAGGTCGCGCCGAAGGTCGGCGAAGGGGCGCTCGGCGGTATCCTGGCGGCACACCATGACATAGTCGGTGCCGCCCCTGGCGCGCACCGGCAGCATTTCGGCCGCCAGCGCCCGCAGCCGGCGCTTGGCCCGGTTGCGGGTGACGGCGTTGCCGACCTTGCGCGAGGCGGTGAAGCCGACGCGCAAGTCCTGCTCTGTCCCTTCCGGGCGGGCCATCGCCTGCAACATCAGGCCCGGGGTCGTGAACTTGCGTCTTGCCCCTGCCACCGCCAGAAACTCCTGCCGCGTCTTCAAGCGAACAAGCCGCAGCCGCATGATGGCCCCGGTCGGGGGGCCGTCATGCGGCTGCGGCGGATCGTTCGGGGCCGGCCCGCGATCGGCCGGCTGCATCGTCAGGCCGAAAGGCGCTTGCGCCCCTTGGCACGGCGCCGCGCCAGCACCAGGCGACCGCCGACGGTCGACATGCGCGAACGGAAGCCATGACGGCGCTTGCGCACCAGGGCGCTCGGTTGATAGGTCCGCTTCACCGGATCACTCCATTATCCTTGGTCGGCGTCGCCACGGGGCGCTGCCGAAAACGAGCCCCGGTCTATACGGTCGGGCGCGGGCGAAGTCAACCGCTGGCCGCTATTTTCCGTCGCTTATCGCTACCATCCGCCGTTCCACGGCTTTATCCTGCATTGCGGCAAGGTGACGGCAAGGGAATCGGGGGCGACAATGGCGGCGAAAGTGGTGACGGTGGCGCAGCAGAAAGGCGGCGCCGGGAAGACGACGGTCGCGGCCCATCTGGCGATCGCGCTCGCCGAGAAGGGCAAGACGGTCGTCGTCGTCGATACCGACCCGCAGCAGAGCCTGGCCGCCTGGGTCCGCGTGCGCGCCGCCTTCGGGGCCGGCGAAGTGCCGATCCAGGTCAAGGCCGCACCCGGCTGGAAGGCCGGAACCGAGATCGACCGCGCCAAGCGCGAAGCCGACATCGTCGTGGTCGACAGCCCGCCCCATACCGAGAGCACGGCAAAGACCGCGATTCGCGCCGCCGACCTGATGCTCGTCCCCATGCAGCTCTCGCCCATGGACATGTGGGCGACCAAGCCGACCCTCGACCTCGCCGTCTCCAGCCGGGTGCCCTTCCTCCTGGTGCTCAACCGTGTGTCGCCCCGCGGCAACCTGAACGAACAGGTGCTGCGCGAGATCGCCAAGGCCGGCTACCCGGTGGCGCTGGCCCGGCTCGGCAACCGCACCGCCTTCGCGGCGAGCCTGCTCGACGGTTTCGGCGTGACCGAGGCGCAGGGGAAATCCCCGGCCGCCGAAGAGATTCGCGGTCTCGCCGCCGAGGTGCTCGAGCGCCTGGGCTTCTGACGTGGCGGATTGGACGCGGCCGGTTCCGGGCCCGCGCAACCTGATCACCGACGTCTCCGGCCTTCGGGTCGGCAATGCCGAGGATGCGGGCCTGCGCAGCGGCTGCACCGTGTTGCTGCCCGACCAGCCGGCGGTGATGGCGGTCGACCAGCGCGGCGGCGCCCCCGGCACGCGCGAGACCGACAGCCTGGACCCGGCCAATTTCCTCACCGCCTTCCACGCCCTGGTACTGTCCGGCGGTTCCGTCTTCGGCCTCGCCGCGGCGGAGGGGGTGACGGCGGCGCTCTCGGCCGCCGGTGTCGGCCTTGCGATCGGCCAGGCACCCATGACGGTGCCGGTGGTGCCGGCGGCAATTCTCTTCGACCTCGGCAACGGCGGCGACAAGTCCTGGGGGCTGGATCCGCCTTACCGCCGGCTCGGCATCGAGGCCTTGCGCCAAGTCGGGCTCGACTTCCGTCTCGGCAATGCCGGGGCCGGCATGGGGGCGATCTGCGGCAAGCTGAAAGGCGGGCTCGGCTCCGCCTCGGTGGTGGTCGAGGGAATCGAGGTCGGTGCCCTGGTCGCGGTCAATGCCGTGGGCAGCGTGCTGATGCCCGAATCCCCTGTGTTCTGGGCCCATGCCCTCGAATGGGGCGACGAATACGGCGGCCACAAGCCGGGCAAGGCCGAAGCGGTGCGCCCGCCCGACTACGACCTGCCGGCCGACGGCAAGCTGGTGCTGGGCGGCCATACCACGATCGCCGCCGTCGCCACCAATGTGGCGCTGGACAAGGCGCAGGCGAAACGTTTCGCGATCATGGCGCAGGACGGGCTGGCGCGGGCGATCCGCCCGACCCATACGCCCTTCGACGGCGATACGGTATTCGCCGTCTCGACCGGGCGCAGGCCGCTCGACGGGATGCCGGCGCAGGCCCTCGCCCGGCTCGGCCATCTGGCGGCAGATTGCCTGGCGCGTGCCGTCGCCCGCGGCGTCTATGAAGCGGAAAGCCTGGGGGCCGCCCCGTCCTATCGGGAACGCTGGGGCGGCTGAGATTCAGCGGATGTAGATGCGGACTTCCGGCACCGAGGCGTCGCCGCTGGTGGTGGCGGCGACCGAGATGCGGTCGGATGGCAGGCCCATGTCGTTCAGGGTGCGCAGCACGCCCTGGGCGTTCTGCTTCGACTTGGTCTGGTTCATCGCCACTTCGGCGGCGGTGCCGCCGGCCGGGGAGACGGCGATCAGGTCGAAGCCGGTCTGCGGCCGCTGCTCCAGCACCTTGGAGACGGCGGTATAGAGCGCCTGCTGATAGGCGACGTCCGGCTGGTCGAAGCGGATCACCACGAGCGGACGGCGGTCCTCGATCGCGCTGCTGGCGCCGGCGCTGGGCGCCGGGCGGGCCGGAGCCTGGTCGAAATAGGTCGGCGTGGGCGAGACGCGGCTCGGCGTGAAGGTGCGGGTCGCGATCGATTCGCCGTAGAGCTCGCCGTTCTTGATCGCCAGCGCCAGGGTGGTGAGATTGTTGCGCTCGCCCGAGACATAGACGGTCTGGCGCGAAATCTGGTCCGACAGGGCGGTGTTCAGGCGGTCGATTCGCACCAGCAGGCGCGAAGTGTCGTCCTCGATCATGTTGAGGGCGACGCGGTCCTGGTCGATACCGCCGGAGAGGCCGAGGGCGGCCTGGGTCGACTGCATCAGATAGGCGGCCGAGCTCGAGGAGGCCCCCACGGAATTGGCGAGCTGGCCGAGCGCGGTCACATTGTTGGTGACCGAATCGAGTTCGCGCTGGGCCTGATTCCACTGCTGCACGAGGAGTGGATTGCCGGGCGTGGTGCCGAGCTGGAGGCGCGCCTGAATCGCGGCGACGACGCCGTGATAGGCCTCTGACGACTGCACGGTCTGCGCGAGTAGCGAATCATATTGCTGCTGTTCGGCGTCGACATTGCCCTTCAGGCGGCCGAGGTCGCCGCGCAGCTGCTCGACCTTGCGGCCCACGACGGTGCCGGTCGAGCTCACATCGAAACCGTTGAAAGCGCCGGTCGAAGCACCCGGCGTGGGTGCGAACCAGGAGCAGCCGCCGAGGGCGGCCAGCGACAGGCTCAGCGCGGCGGCACGGGCGACCCGGCGGCGCTTCGCAGCCGCAGAAGCACCGGTGGTTGCCGTCACGGCGTCGGAAACACGATCGTTCGCAGCAGCCATCCCGCTTCACTCGTCTTTTGTGGCGGGACGCCGCAAGCCCGTTGGCTCGCCCGTTTCAGGGCGATAAGCCGAAACAAACCGCACCCTGCAGTCCCCCTTTAAGCCGGGAGCGATACTAGCCATAAGCCCCCAGGTGCCACAAGCGCCTAAAACCGAAAGGATTCATAACGTTGCAAGAAGGTCGCGGCGCTGCGGCATGTTGTCGGCGGCCCGGCGCGGGGGCCTGCAAAATTCGCGAAAATTCCCTGTTGCAAGCGCCCGGCCCTTCGGCTAGCTTCCCGGCCTCCGAAGCGGATACCCGCCACAGGATGCGCGCCCGTAGCTCAGCTGGATAGAGCATCAGACTACGAATCTGAGGGTCAGGAGTTCGAATCTCTTCGGGCGCGCCAATCCTCCCCCTGCCGTTTCCCAAAGATTTCTGGCTTTTCCGCCAGAATCGTTTCCCGTGCGCCTTCAACCGTGACGGGTGACCGGGCCGCACCACGCGAGGATGCGGCCCGGCCGTCGGCTATGCCTGCTGGTCCAGGCCGAAGGCCGGATGATGGGTCAGCTCGCCGCAGGGCTCGGTGCCATCGAAGGGCAGGGCTTGGACCACCTCGGGCGGGCAACCGGGGATATGGAGGCCGGGGAAGGCCCGGAAGCCGAAGCGGCCGTAGTAGGCGGGGTCGCCCACCAGTGCCGCACCCCGGCAGGTCGTCCGCAGGCGGCGGAGGGCTTCCGCCATCAGGGCCGAGCCGATTCCCTGGCGATGCCGGGGCGGCGAGACGGCGAGCGGGCCGATCAGGCCCCAGCCGTCCTGCGCCCCGATCCGCGCCGCCGAGGCGGCCAGATGGCCGACCACCTGGCCCCCATCCTCGGCCACGAGCGAGAGGGCGAGAGCGCCCTCCGCCCGCAGCTTCTCGACGATGCCGGCTTCGGTCCCGGTCGCCTGCGGCAGCAAGCGCATGGCATCGGTGATCAGCCGGCCGATCGCCGGAATATCGGCGGCGGTTTCGTTGCGGATCAGCATGTCAGGCTCCCTGGTTGTCGAGTTGCGCGCGAACCGAGCTGCGACCGCGGTGCGAGATCCGGTAGGGGCTGCCCGACCGGGATTCGATCAGCCGCTTCCGCCGCAAGCGGTTGAAGACGGTCAGGTCGAAGTCGGCGAGGATCATGCCCTCGCGCGTGAGGCAGGTCGCGGACGTGATTTTGGCGCCGTCGCCACGCTCGTGCAGGATGCGGCCGCCGAGGGCCAGAACGTGCAGTGCACGTTGTTCGTTCCGTGAGAGATTCATGGAAGTCTCGTATGACAGACGTGAAAAAACACCCCGGGCGCTCAAGCGCCCGGCGGCTTCGACTTCACGAGGCTCTCTGAGATTCAGAGAGCCCTGTCACACAAGCTCTGACATCCAATCTCCATGGACCGAACGGCGCGCGATGGCGCCGTTCCGTTCACAATTTAAGAAGCGCGGGTCTCCGTTACAAGCCCGCGCGATCGCGGGTCAGCGGGCGTCGCAGGCGATGCTGTAGCCGCTGACCGAAGGTCCCGGCGGAACGCCCGGATCGCCCGCCGTGACCACCGAGAGGGCGGCGCCCTTGGCCCGGTAGTCGAAGGCGCAGAAGCCGAAGCCGGTGCCGGCGCAATCCTCGACCTCGGTCAGGCCGGCCGCCGCCAGATCCTTGGGATAGCCGTCGCGCGCGGCGGGATCGCCGTGGTCGACCGGCAGCCAGCCATGGTCCGCCAGCAGGCGGCGGGCGACGGTGATGGGCAGGCCGTTGACATAGGGCACCGCGACCGCGCCGCCGCAGGCCGTCTCCTCGGTCGCCAGGGGGCTCGCGACGATCGCCTCGGTACCGAGGGCGTGGAGGTCGGCCACGGGCTGCGACAGGAAGTCGCCGTCCCAGATCCGCCCGCCGTCCGCGCCGAAGCCGACGATGCGGCCGATCGACAGCGCCTGCCCCCGCGGCACATAGAGGAGGCCGATCAGCCGGGCGCCGGAAAAGAAGCCGATATTGCCGTCGGTCAAGGCGCAGGAGCCGCTGGTGCCCGGTTCGAAGCCGCCGACGAAACTGACCGCCTGAAAGGCGCCGATCGCTACTTCGCCGGTCACCGCCCAGCCCTTGGCGGCCACCGCGCGGCCGGCGGCGGTCCCGGGCGTGGCCAGGAGATGTTCGCAGCCCTGACGGTCGGCGGCGCCGGCCGGGGCGGCCGGCAGGGCGGTCAGCGGGGTGACCGCGAGGCCGCGCACCTGGGAGGCGATCTGCACCGGACCGCCGGCCCCCTCGGGCACCGTAGCTCCGGCGGCCTGGGGGGCGAGCGCCGACAGCGCCAGGGCCGCGAGCGCCGCCAAGGGGTATCGGGTCATCGAGCCGGTTCCTTCCTGTTCTGACGGGATCGGCACGGGCGCCTCAGCCCCGCCGGGCGATGCAGCGGCTGAGCCAGTCGCGCGCCGCGAGGCCGCTGTGCCATTCGCCCCGGATCACGGTCGCCCCGTTCATCGCGATCTGGAAATCCTGGCGGTCCTCGATCGAGGTGATCAGGGCCTCGGTCGAGGGCACCGTGAACATGATCATGCCGAGTTCCTTGGCCCAGGGGAACGGCATGTGGAAGGCCTTGACCGTCTGGGCCTCGCCCGACTGGGTCAGCGTGACCCGGACCTTGTCGAGGCCCTGCGCCTTCGGGATGGCGGCGCCGTAGAAGGCCAGGAAGGTGCCGCGGAAGTCCCCGGCCCAATCCATCAGGAGGACGCCGCCGTTGAGCTGCAGGAACGACGCCTGGCACAGCCGGCGCGTCTCCTGGGGCGGCGATTCGCTGTAGTCCCAGCTGCCGAGCTTCAGCGCCCGATAGGCCGGGTCCTGCAGGAGCTTCGCCTCCGCCGCGCGGGCATTGTCCCGCTCCCAGGCGAGCAGGGCGGCGAATTCGTCGGCGGAGAAGATCGGCGGCTCGGGCGGGCCGGAGTCGTCCTCTTCGTCGTAGAACATCGAATAGTCGTAAGGGATGCAGAAGGCGTCGCCCGCCGGATAGGTGTCGGGCGGGCAGGCGAGCTGCGCGCTGGCGGGCGCCGGCGGCAGCGCCAGTGCCAGCAGGGTGGCGAGGCAGAGGGCAAGCGTCGCGGCCGGGCGGCGCGGCCATCGTTTCGCGGCGATCGGGATCATGGGGCTTTGTCCTTGCCGGAAGAATGTGCCGGGCGCGTCACTGGCCCTGGAGGCGGCTGTCGGCGATCAGCGTCCAACAGTCCGCGGTCGGCTCGAGGAGCAATTGGCCGTCGGTTCGCACCATCGGGTCGTAGGGCCGGCCGTCGAGGGTGACAGGCGTGCCGAGGTCGTCGCCGCCCTGGGACGGGCCGACGAAGCGGACCCGCGTCCATTCGATCGAAATCTGGTCGGATTGGCTCTGGTTGAATTCGAGGAGGACATAGTCGTCCCCCTCGGTCGAAGCCTTCGCCGGCTTGTAATATTCGTCGACCTTGGCGACCGGGAAATCGGTGTAATGCGCCAGGTCGATCTTCCGCATCTCGACCGTGCCGCCCGGCTTGACCACGGTCAGCTCGATCTCCGGCGCGGAATAGCGCTGCCGCACCACGGCGGACATCGCCATCGCATCGAACAACGCGCGGAAATCCCGGGCCTGGCAGGCCCGCGCAGCCTGTTCCAGCAGGATCCGGTCCGATTCCGTTGGCGTGGCCGCGTGGGCCGGCCCGCCGGCGGACAGGACGGATGCGAGCAGGACGGCGGGCAGGAAGGCGAACGGGCGGGTGGCGAACGGCGGCATCTTTCCCCTCGGGGTGGTCGGCCGACAGGCTAGGGCAGGGCGGGGGCCGGTGGTCAGAGGCTTTGGTGTACCAGTACCTCGACCGGTGGCCGGCGCACCGGTACATCCCGTTACTGGCCGGCCGCGGCGCATGGTGTGCAAATGGCCGTCGATCGTTGATCCGCGTGAGGTTGCCGATGCGCTCGATTGTTCGCCTCCGTGTGCTGGGGGCGCTGCTCTTCGCGCTGCTCGGCCATGCCCTGCCGGCGGTGGCGGGAACCGCGCAGGGCTGTCCGGGAGAGGATTTCGCCACCTTCTTCCGCCAGTTCGTCGAATCACCAGCGGTCCGCGACAGCTTCACGGCACCCGCCGTCGACCGGGGAGCCCCTTTCCCGATCGCCTTTCACGGTTGGAATTTCATCGCCGCCAACAGTCCGGCGGGGGCGCCGCGCTATCTCGCGGTCGTGCTGCGCCACCCGACGGCCCGGGAATGGAGGGTGGAATGGGTGGCGATGCGCTATGACGCCGAGCCTGCCGACGGCCGCTGGATCGGCGTGCCGGTCGAAGCCCTGGGCGCGCCCGGCCGCCTGACTTTCACCGCGGCCGAGGACGGCTGTTGGCGCCTCACGGACGACGCACGGGCGGTCGCGGATTCGCCCTTCCGGCCCGGCTTGCAGCGTCTGCCCTGTCACGTCCGTTCGGACGACTATGCGGCGGCATTGGCGCAGGCGGCGACCGGTCTGCCTGACGATCCGGCGGCGCTCGAATTGGGTTGGGACCTCGCGTCCTGCCTGCGGCTCGGGCAGGAGATCGAGCGGATCATCCGCGACGATCCGGCCTTGGCCGCCCTTCGCCACGCGGGTGAGGCGCAGCTCGCCGCCCTGACGGTGCAGCGGCCGCCGGCCTGGCGGGCGGCGCTGGAACGGGACGAGGCCCGTTTCCGGCGCGGCCTGATGCGCGACGTCTTCATCTTGGGCGACGGCAGTTTCGGCGAATGGGACCCCCGCCCCGACCTGAGCGCCCGGCTCGAAGGGCGGCTCGCGCTTCTGTCGCGGCTGGACCAGCCCCGGCAGGGCGTCGAGGGGCGGTGGCGCAACGCCAGCGGTACCGTCACGGTCGGCCCGGCCGAGCGCGGGCGCTACAGTGTCGAGGCCGATGCCGCCGATATCGACTTCCTGGGCTGGACCTGCGAAATCGCCGAAACAATGGTCCCCGCGGGTGGCGGGCTGGCCAGCGAGGTGACATCCGGCGCCGTGATCCGCCTTCGGGTCGAGGGCGGGCTCCTCGTGGTCGAACAGGATGGCGCCAGCGAATTCTGCGGTGCCGGCGGCACCTTGGCGGGAACCTATTTCCCGCTCGGCCCCGAGTGACGGCGCCGCAACAGGAGGACGAGGGGATAGACGGCGGCCAAGGCCAGATAGGCGGCCAGCAGGGCCGCGGCGCTGGTGCGGCTGCGGCAGGTCAGGACCGTGAGGCTGGCGCTGCCCGCTTCTTCCGGCCCGGCCGGGACATAGGGCTCGATGCTGCCGGGCAGGCAGTCGCGGACGGCGAAGGCAGCATCCCCCGGCCGCATCGGTTCCACCCGGGCGGATGGAGCGCCGTAGTCCGCGGGTGTCCAGCCCCGCAGGTCGGGCCGGGCAAAGAGGATCGCCACCAGCAGCAGAAGGCCCGGCAGGGCCAGGCCGAGCCAATAGCGGCGGCCGGCCATCTCAGCGGCGCTCCCGGCGGGCCGGTGCGGGGATGAAGAGGGCTGGGGCATGGGGCGCGGGGCTTCCGATCGGGTGGTGGGCTTCAGCCTCGGGCGCGCTGCGAACCGGCACAAGACCCGGCGCGGTACCAGTACGCTGGGGCGCCGCGTCAGCCGCGCGGGCGCAGGCGGTTCAGCTTTTCGATCGCGGCGCGGCGGGTCGGCACGCCGAGCAGGCGCAGGAGCTGCGAAATATGGTTCCGCACCGTGAAATGGGACAGCGACAGCAGCCGGCCGATTTCCTTGTTCGACAGGTCGCGGGCGAGCAGGTCGAGGATCTCGCGCTGGCGGGCGGTCAGTTCGGGCAGGGTGCCTTCCGCCGCGGCCGCTGGCCCCGGCGGCGGGGGCGCGGAGCGCCTGGCCGTGCCGCCGGTCGCCGGCTGGATCTGCAAGCGGCTGCCTTCGGGGAGGGCGGCGCGAATGCATTCCTCGGCATTGGCCGCATCGGTCTCGATCGTCAGATAGAGGACGGTGGCGCCCGATGCCCCGTCCGCCTTCCGCCACGCTGCCGGGCGGGGGGATGGCACGGGTTGCCCCGCGTTCCGCCGGCGGCGGTTATTGCCGGTGGGGCGGCGCGGACGAGACGAAGAAAGTCTTCTCATGACCGAGAGGTTAGGGGCAGGCACCGGTGCGATGCAATCCCGGCGCGGCCGGGTTGGCCGACCGCGCCGGTGCCGTCATGATGGCGGCCATGGAATCGGGGCTTGAAGCTGGGCTCGTGGGGGCGGTCCGCCAGGCGCTGACCGTGCTGGCGGCCGTGGGGGACGATGGCGAGGCGGCGTTGCGCCGCGTCTTCGGCCATGTCTTCGCCGGCATGGCGGCAGCGCGCGGCCTTATGGCGCCCGCCGATCTGTTTCCGGTTTTGGACGACGGCGATTGGGCCGACCGGGTGGCTTGGCCCGATTGGGCGGCGGTGGCGGTGGATGCGCCGGGGGCCGCCTATGAAGCCCTGCTGGACCTGCCGGCCGGCCACCGGCGCAAGACCTCGGGCAGCTACTATACGCCGGCGCCGCTGGTCGATGCGCTGCTCGACCGGGTGCTGGCGCCGGTGCTCGACCGGGCCGCGCATTCGGCCGATCCGGTCGCGGCCCTCTCGGCCATCCGCGTGCTCGATCCCGCCTGCGGGGCCGGGCATTTCCTGCTCGCCGCGGGGCGGCGGATCGCGGTGCGGCTGCGCCGGGCGGGCCGTGCCGACGATGCCTTCGCGCTGGCCGCCGCCTGTCTGGCCGGGGTCGATCTCGACCCGTTGGCGGTCGACCTGACGCGGGCGGCGCTCCGGCTCGAGGCCGGTCGGCCGGTCGAGAGCCGGATCCTGTGCGGCGATGCGCTGCTCGGCTTGATCGACGGTGGGGTGCTGGAACGGGGACTGCCCGATGAAGCCTTCGATCTCCGGGCGGGGGACGATCCGGTCGTGGCCCGGGCACTCGCTCGCCGCAACCGGGCGGAAGCGCCGCCGGTTCAGGCCGGCGACCGCTGGGGGGCGGCGGCCGATGCCTATGTCGCCGCCTTCGTGATGGCCAAGCGGCCGGGCGTGCCGGTGCCGACCAATGCGACGCTGGCGGCGGCGCTGGCCCGCGCGCCGCTCGATCCGGCGGTGGCGGCCGCGGTGGCGGCGGCCCGCCCGCTGCATTGGCCGCTGGCCTTCCCCGAAGTGATGGCGCGGGGCGGCTTCGATGCCGTGTTGTGCAACCCGCCGTGGGAACGGATCAAGCTCCAGGAAGTCGAATTCTTCGCCGGCCAAGCCGGTGATCTCGCCGGCCCGGGCACCAAGGCGGCGCGCAGCCGGGGCATCGCCGCCCTCCGCCAAGCCGCCCCGGACAGCGCCGAACGCACCCTGTCCGCCGCCTATGACGCGGCCAAGGGCCGGGCCGAAGCGCTCAGCGCCTTCGTCCGCCTGGACCCGGCGGCGGGCGGCCGCTTCCCGCTGACCGGGCGGGGCGACGTCAATACCTATGCCCTGTTCGCCGAATTGGTCGACCGCCTGACCGGGCCGGGCGGCCGGGCCGGCTTGATCGTGCCGAGCGGGATCGCCACCGACGTCACCACGGCACCCTTCTTCGCCGATCTCCTGGCGCGCGGCCGGCTGGCCGAACTGTTGGATTTCGAGAACCGGGCGGGGCTCTTCCCGGCCGTCGATTCCCGTTTCAAGTTCTGCCTGCTCACGCTGGCCGCGGGTTCGGCGGCGGCGCATTTCGCCTTCTTCCTCCAGGACCCGGCAGAGGCGGCGGACGTAACGCGACGCTTCATCCTGTCGCCGGCCGCGATCGCGCGGCTCAATCCGAACAGCCACACCGTGCCGGTGTTCCGCACCGCCGCCGACGCCGCGCTGGTGGGGCGCATCCAGGCACGGGTGCCGGTGCTCCTGGACCGCACGCGGGCGGGGGGCAATCCTTGGGGCCTCGGCTTCCTCCGGCTGTTCGACATGTCGAACGACAGCGCGTCGTTCCGCCCGGGCGACGACGGCGGCGAGGATCTGCTGCCGCTCTATGAAGCCAAGATGCTGCATCAGTTCGACCATCGCTGGGCCGGTTTCGCGAACGGGCGGGCGGTCGAGCCCGGGCCGGCGCTGAAGGCCGATCCGGCCTGGGAGCCGGCGCCCCGCTACCGGATCGCGGCCACGGCGGTGGCGGCCCGGCTGCGTGCCCAGGATTGGACGCGGGACTGGCTGCCGGCCTTTCGCGGCATCGGCCGGGCGACCGACGAACGCACGCTGATCGCCACCGTGCTGCCCCGGGCCGGGGTCGGCAACAGTGCCCCGGTGATCCTGGCGCCGGGCATGGCCCCGCTCCGCCTGGCCTGCCTGATCGCCAATATGAATTCCCTGGTGGCCGACTATTGCGCCAGGACCAAGGTCAACGGCGCCAACCTGAACTTCTTCCTGGTCGAGCAGTTTCCCCTGCTGCCGCCCGATTTCTACGGTGCGGCGGAAATCGGCTTCCTGCGGCCCCGGCTGCTCGAACTCTTCTACACGTCGGAAGGTTTGCGGGGCTTCGCCCGCGATCTCGGCCACGACGGGTTGCCCTTCGGCTTCGACGAGGGGCGCCGCGCCCTGCTCCGGGCCGAGCTGGACGCCTTCTTCGCCCATGCCTACGGCCTGACACGGGACGAACTCGGCCACATTCTCGACGCGGCGCCGCCGTCCGAGAGTTTCCGCGTGTTGAAGGAGAAGGAGATAAGGCGCTTCGGCGACTACCGGACGGCGCGCCTGGTGCTCGCCGCCTTCGACCGTTCGGCTCAGGCGCCGGTCGAGATGGTGACGCTGTAGGTCAGGGTCGCGGTCACGCCATTGGCATAGAAGCCGCCTTCGACCGGCATGGTCTCCGCCTGGTTGGGGGCGGCGGACAGGGCGACGTGGCCTTCGCCCACGGGCAGGCCGTGGGTCGGGTCGTAGCCGATCCAGCCGAGGCCGGGCAGGAAGACTTCCGGCCAGGCGTGGAGATGGCGGCGGCCGTCGACGCTCTCCGCCTCGGCCTGATAGCCGCTGACGAAACGGGCCGGGATGCCTTGCGAGCGGCAGGCCGCCATGAACAGGACGGAAAGATCGCGGCAGGCGCCCCGGGCGCTGGCCAGCGTATGGGCGGGCGACTGGGCGGCGCCTTCGATCCGGATGTGGCGGTCGGTCCGGGCGAACAGGGTGCGGTTCAAGAGGTCGAGGAAGCCGGGCGCGCTGTTGCCGGCGGCATTGGCGATGTCGATCGCGAAGGCGCGCACCGTCCAGTCGGCATCGTCGGCCAGCAGATATTCGGCCAGGTCGCCGCCCAGAGGGGACCAGGGCAGGGGCGGCAGCGAGCCGTCGTCGGCCGGCCGTGGCACCGCCCGGGTCTCGACCTCGAAATGGCTCACGATCCCGAGGCGGTCGGTGTCGCCGCTGAAATCGACCAATGTCATCGGATTGCCGAAACGATCGAGCACATCGCTGCGCCGCCAGGGCAGGGGATCGACGATCAGTTCCTGGCGCAGGTTCGCCGTCCCCAGCGCACGCGGCGTCATGCGCAGGACATGGGGTGCCAGGCGGATCGGCACCGAATAGCTGTAGAGGGTTTCGTGGCGGACGGAGAAGCGCATGGCTTTTCAGAATGGGGCAGGGTCGGGGCTCTGTCGAGCGCCCGAAGCCCTGCCATGCACGCCCCGCGACCGGGCCGGCGGTGCGGGAATCCCTAGAGTTATGCGCGGATCGATCGAATGGCCGCCGGCCAGTGGCACTGGCGCCGGTGCCGGTGGCGGATTACTCTGGCCGGCAGACCCAAGAGGAAAAGCGGGACAAGGGCTCGATCCCCCGCCCGGTACGAGGCGGCCCGCGCAAGGGAGTGGGCCGTCATGAGTATCGATTTCGATTTGGAACAGACCGTCGACGCGGTGAAACGTTTTGCCGATACGTCCCCGGTCGCGCGCCTGCAACCCGCCGACCACCCCGGACCCAGCGTCGCCCTGTGGCGCCAGACGCCGCGGCTGCGGGTTTTCGAGGGGCATAGGCGGCGTTTTCTGGCGATCTCGCTCCAGGGGGATTCGACGCTCGAACAGATCGTGCGCGGCCGGTCGGTCTGGCGCGGGGCGGCGCGCGGCACCACCGTGCTGCTGGAGCCCGGCTTCGAATGCGATTGGCGCTTCACCGGCAATTTCGAGATGCTGCAAATCTACCTGGGGCCGGAATTCGATTTCGCGGCCGAACGGCTGGGCAGCGTGACCACGCCCTTCCGCGACCCGGTGCTGTGGCAATATGCGACCACGATCGCCATGATCCTGCGCGAAGGCTCGACCGCGGCGGCCGCCCTGCCGTCCCTGCTCCAATCGACCCAGGCCTATTTCCAGGGCAAATACGGCCGGGCGGAGGTGGCGGCGGAACATCCCGCCGGTCTCGCCCCGGCGATCCGCCGGCGCATCGAGGGCTTCGTCCGCGATTCCCTGGGGCGGCGCATCAGGGTCGAGGAAATGGCGGCGCTGGCCGGTCTTTCGGTCGGCCATTTCGGCCGCGCCTTCCGCCAGAGCTTCGGCGTCGCCCCCTATCAATATGTCCTGGATCAGCGGATCACCAAGGCGCAGGCCCTGCTGCTCGGCAGCGACATGCCGGTCGCCGCGATCGCCGACGCCTGCGGCTTCGGCGGGCCAAGCCAGTTCGGCGCCCTGTTCCAGCGGGTCGTCGGCCGCTCGCCCCGTGCCTTCCGCCAGGCGGGCTGACGGCCGCACTCTAGGAATTCGCGCCCGACCCTAGAATTTCGGACATGAAGCCGCCGCCGGCCGCCGAAACCATATTCCGGTTCCATTGAGAAAGACCAAGCATCGCCCCGGAAGAACGAGGGGGCGGTCTCGAGCCGCCCCCCGACAACAAGACCGGGGAGAGTGCGGGAAGTGGTCCATTGCGTGTCCATCCATCCTCTCGGCGCCGGTCTTTCGGTGAGAGGTGAGGGATGAGCATCTACGAAACGAAACCCTGGCTGGCCCATTATGCCGAGGGCCGGCCGGCCGAGATCGCGCCCGAATTCGGCGATGCCCTGGCCCTGTTCCGGGCCTCGGTCGCGCGCAATCCGGACGGCGACGCGATCCGTTACTTCGGCGGGCGCATCACTTACGGCGAACTCGACGCGCTGACCGATGCCTTCGCCGCCGCCCTGCTCGACCGGGGCTTCGCCCGTGGCGAGCGGGTCGCCCTCTATCTCCAGAACGTGCCGCAATTCGTCATCGGCCTGGTCGGCACCTGGAAGGCGGGCGGCATCGCCGTTTCGATCAACCCGATGAACCGCCAGCGCGAACTCGAACTGCTGCTGAAGGATTCCGGCGCGGCCGTGCTGGTCTGCCTCGAAGGGCTCTACCGCGACGTCGCGGCCGAGGTGGTGCCGCGCACCAATGTTACCACCGTGATCACCACGTCCGAACTGGAATACCGCGGGCACGACGATGCCCGCCTGTTCGCCGGCATGACGCGCGAGCGTTTCGACGGGACGGAGGCGATGGATGCGCTGCTCGCGGCCTATCGCGGCCGGCCGGTGCCGCCGGTCACCTTCGCGCCCGGGGAAACGGCCATCCTCACCTATACTTCCGGCACCACCGGGGCGCCCAAGGGGGCGATGAACACCCACGGCAACATCGTCTTCAACGCCCAGACCTACCGCGACTGGTGCGGGCTGACCTCGGACGACGTCGTGCTCGGCATTGCGCCGCTCTTTCACATCACCGGGCTGATCGGCCATGTCGCCCTCGCCCTGCTGCTGGCGGCCCCCCTGGTGCTCATGTATCGCTTCGAGCCTTCGGTGGTGCTGGAGACGATCGCGACCGAACGGCCGACCTTCACGATCGGCGCCATCACCGCCTTCATCGCCCTGATGAACCACAAGGATGCGGCCACCGCCGATTTGAGCTCGCTCCGCAAGGTCGCGTCCGGCGGCGCGCCCATCCCGCCCTCGATCGCCAAGGCCTTCGAGGCGCAGTTCGGCCACTATATCCACAACGCCTATGGCCTGACCGAGACGACGTCGCCGTCGCACTGCGTGCCGCTCGGCACCGAGGCGCCGGTCGATGCCGCTTCGGGCGCGCTCTCGGTCGGCGTGCCGGTGTTCAACACGGTGGTGCGCATCGTCGGCGAGGACGGCCGGGACCTGCCCGTGGGCGAGGTCGGCGAGATCGTCACCGCCGGGCCCCAGGTGGTGCCCGGCTATTGGAACAAGCCGGAAGAGACCGCCCATGCCATGCCGGGTGGCGTCCTCCATACGGGCGATGTCGGTTACATGGATGCCCAGGGCTGGTTCTACATCGTCGACCGCAAGAAGGACCAGATCAACGCGGCCGGTTACAAGGTCTGGCCGCGCGAGGTCGAGGATGTGCTCTACGAGCATGGTGCCGTGCGCGAGGCGGCTGTGGTCGGCGTCATGGACCCCTACCGGGGCGAGACGGTGAAGGCCTTCGTCAGCCTGCGCCCGGGCCAGAGCGTAACCCCTGAAGAGCTGACCGCCTTCTGCAAGGAACGCCTCGCCGCCTACAAATATCCGCGCATCGTCGAAATCCTCGACGAATTGCCCAAGACCGTGACCGGCAAGATCCTGCGCCGCGAATTGCGCGACCGCCCGCAGGCCTGAACCAACCATAACCAGGGAGAGAGACATGACCAATCCAGCGCCCTATGTCGGCGACCTCTTGCGCGACGCGCCCAAGAATTGGGGCAAATGGGGCCCGAACGACGAACTCGGCGCCTTGAACTACCTCGGTGCCGCGGAAGTGCTGCAGGCCGTCGCCCTGGTCCGGGCCGGCAAGGTCTTCACCCTGCAGGTGCCCATGGGCAATCCGGTGGGCGATCCGGTGTGGCCGGGCCGGCGCGGCGCCGAGCGTTACCAGATCCTCGACGAAGGCTATTGGACCGTCGGCAAGGGGCCGAGCTTCCCGGGTGGCCTCCATTATGCCGACGACGCCATGTCGGCCTTCCTCCAGGGCTCGACCCAATATGACGCGCTGGGTCACGTCTGGTACGACGGCCAGCTCTACAACGGTTACGACGCGAACAGCACGATCGGCGGCATGGCCAAGGCCAGCGTGCTGCCGATCGCCGAACGCGGCGTGGTCGGCCGCGGCGTGCTGATCGACATGGCCAAGTATCGCGGCAAGGAAAACCTCGAAAAGGGCGAGACCTTCGACCACGAGGACCTGATGGCGGCGGCGGCGAAGCAGGGCGTCGAGATCACCCCGCGTTCCATCCTGGTCATCCGCACCGGCTGGATCGAGACCTATTTCCGCGACGGCAAGGAGGAGTTCTACGACGGCTTCGTCGAGCCGGGCCTGACCTATTCGCCCGCCTTGGTCGAATGGTTCCGCGCCATGGAGATCCCGAACTTGGTGACCGATACGATCGCCAACGAAGTGACGGTCGATCCGGTCAGCGGCGTCGCCCTGCCGCTCCACTGCGCGCTGATGCGGAACCTCGGCGTCACCTTCACCGAGATCTGCGACCTGCGCAAACTGTCGGACGATTGTTCGGCCGACGGGCAGTGGGATTTCCTCTATGCCGCGGCCCCGCTCAAGGTGGTGAACGGCACCGGCTCGCCGGTCAATCCGATCGTCCTGAAATAGCCACGGGGGGCGGCGCGGATGTGCGATTTCCAGACCAGGGCCATGCTGGTCGCCCGCTCGATCCGGGCCGCCCGCCTCGCGATGGCGGGCATCCAAGCCCCGCCGCCGGCCGAGGGAGCCGTGCCCGAAGGGCCGGCTCCCGGCCCCCTGCACGGCTTCGGCTGCGCCTGCGGCTGGCCGCAAGCACGCGGCAAACGTCCGGTCTTCGCGGCCGTGGCCGCGACTGACGGGGAGTGATCATCTGAGATGAGAGACGCTCTGCCGGGCCTGGTCGCGGGCCATCCTGGCGGATGGCGTCCCCAAGGGGATTCGAACCCCTGTTACCGCCGTGAGAGGGCGATGTCCTAGGCCTCTAGACGATGGGGACAGGCCGGGAGAGGCGCGTTGATAGCCTCTCCCGAAGCCGCGATCAAGTATTTTCTTCGGTCGCCTTCCGGGCCGTCGCGATCAGGGCGTCGACCGCGGCGGGGTCGGTGTCGAAGGCGGTGACCAGGCGGAACAGGCCGGGGGCGTCGCCTTCCGGCGGGGCGCCCCAGGGATAGAAATGGAAGCCGGCGGCATAGAGGGCACCGGCCACGCCCATGGGCAGGCGGACGAAGATCTCGTTCGCTTCGACCGCCTGCTCGAGGTCGACGCCGGGCAGATCGATCAGGCCGAGGGCGAGGCGCTTCGCCTGTTCGTTGGCATGGGCGGCATTGGCGAGCCAGAGCCCGTCCGCCACATAGGCGTCGAGCTGGGCCGAGAGGAAGCGCATCTTCGAGAAGAGATGGCCGGCGCGCTTCCGCCTGAACAGGAAATTCTCGGCCAGGGCGGCATCGAAGAAGATGATCGCTTCCGCCGCCAGAGCGCCGTTCTTGGTGGCGCCGAAGGAGAGCACGTCGACCCCGGCCTTCCAGGTCACCTCGGCCGGCGTGCAACCGAGCGAGACCACGGCATTGCCGAAGCGCGCCCCGTCCATATGCAGGCGCAGTTTCTCCGCCTGGCAGAAGGCGCCGAGGGCGGCGACGGCGTCCGGCGCATAGACCGTGCCGGTCTCGGTCGCCTGGGTGATGGAGACGGCGGCGGGCTGGACCTGGTGCTGGTCGCCCCGCCGGATCGGGGCAAGGCGGCGGGCCAGGGCTTCCGGCGTCAGGCGGCCGTCCGGCGTCTCGATGGTCATCAGCCGCGTGCCGCCGCCGATCGCCTCGACCGCCCCGCATTCGTCGGCATCGATATGGGCCTCGGCGGCGCAGAGCACGCCGCCCCAGGGCGGGCACAGGGCCGAGAGGGAGAGGGCGTTGGCGGCGGTGCCGGTGGCGACCGGGAAGACCGTGACCTCATGCTCGAAAAGCTCGGCCAGGCGGGAATTCAGGCGCTCGCTGATCGGATCGGCGCCGTAGGGCGGCATCGGGCCGGCGGCGGCCGCCTCGGCCAGGGCTTCGACGATCTTCGGGTGGGCCCCGGTGACATTGTCCGACGAGAAGTTCATGACGCCCTCACGATACGCGCTTCGACGAAACCCTGTGGCCCCGGCCACCAGGCGCGGCAAGCGCCGTCCTGCCCCACGATCAGCCAGACCAGGCCGAAGTCCCAGGCCCCGGCGCGGTCGCGGGCCGAGGGCAGGGGGGCGGAACGGGGGTGGGAATGATAGATGCCGACGACGCGGCGGCCCCGCGCCCGTTGCTCCCGCTGGGCGGCGAGATGCAGGGCGGCGTCGATCTCGAAGGCGTCTTCGGTACCCGCGGGCGCCAGATTGGGCGAGGGCAGGGCCTCGTCGGCGATGGCAGCATCGCCCGCGGGGCCGGCCAGCAGGCCGCAGGCTTCGCGGGGGGCCGCCGCGGCGGCATGGGCGCGGAGGGCGGCCAGGGCGCCGTCGTGGAGCAGCAGGTCGGCCGCGCTCACGGCGCGGTGACGAGGCTGGTGGCGCCGAGCGAGGCGCCGGTCTGCGGATCGATATAGAGCAGGCGCTCGGCCCCGGTGGCGTCACGGAGGCGGAGCACGACGCGGTCGGCGGTCGAGGCCATGTCCAGCACCGTTTCGCCGGGCGCGAGGGCGACACTCGCCGCAACCGCGCCTTTTTTGCCGTTCATCCTGGTCACGATCGCATAACCGAACAGGATCAGCAGCGCGCAAAAAATGATGCCGAGAATGGCGACGACGGCCTTGAGCCGGCGGAGGTTGGCGGGCAACTCTTCAGACATGATGGCTGCGCTCGAAACCCTGCATCGTGTGACCGTGGACGAAACCGACGGTGGTGACCGACTGGACCGATTCCTGGCCCGGGCGACCGGCCTCAGCCGGATGCGCCTCAAGGGCCTGATCGAGACCGGCCAGGCGACCGTCGACGGCGCGACCATAGAGGACGCCTCGGCCAGGGTCAAACCGGGCCAGGTGATCACCCTGGGCGTGCCCCCCGCGGCCCCGGCGACGCCCGAGGCGCAGGAAATCCCGCTCACGGTCGTCTATGAGGACGAGGACCTGATCGTGATCGACAAGCCGGCAGGCCTGGTGGTCCATCCGGCGCCGGGCAATCCGGACCGCACCCTGGTCAATGCCCTGCTGGCCCATTGCCGGGGTTCGCTCTCGGGGATCGGCGGGGTGGAGCGGCCGGGCATCGTGCATCGGATCGACAAGGACACATCGGGCCTCATGGTGGTGGCGAAGAGCGAGACGGCGCATCATTTCCTGGCCGATCTCTTCGCCCGGCACGATCTCGAAAGGGGCTACAAGGCGGTGGTCTGGGGCAGCCCGAAGAGCAATGCGGGCGCGGTGGACGGGCCGATCGGCCGCTCCCGCGCCGACCGCAAGAAGATGGCGATCGTCGAGGGCGGCAAGCATGCCATCACCCATTGGCGGGTCGAGCGGCGCTTCGGTGCGCCGCCGGTCGCCGCGCTGATGGACTGCCGGCTGGAGACCGGGCGGACCCACCAGATCCGCGTCCATCTGGCCTCCCTCGGCCACGGATTGGTGGGCGATCCGGTCTACGGCCGGGCGCCCAAGGGGGCGCCGGCGGCGGCCAGGGCATTCCCCAGGCAGGCGCTGCATGCATGGCTGCTCGGCTTCCGTCATCCGAGAAGCGCCGAAATGCTGCATTTCGAGAGTAACTTGCCGAGCGATATGAGCGAACTACTTGACAGCTTGGAACGGATCTAAACAATGGCCTATATCCGATTGCCGCAGTCAGGTATTGCACGACGAGGGCAATCTGCCGTCTTTTTGCTTTCGAAATGCAACGCGTGCCAGCGTTCCGATCCCGGCCATCGCCAGGAGGTAGTCCGATGAGTGTCCCGACAACGATGAAACTGCCCGCCCTGCCGGACGAGGGCAGCCTCAGCCGTTATCTCGCCGAGATCCGCAAGTTCCCGATGCTGGAGCCGGAGGAGGAGTTCATGCTCGCCAAGGCTTGGCGCGAGCATGGCGATTCCGACGCGGCCCACCGTCTGGTCACCAGCCATCTGCGCCTCGTGGCCAAGATCGCCATGGGTTATCGCGGCTACGGCTTGCCGGTCTCCGAGCTGATCTCGGAAGGCAATGTCGGCATGATGCAGGCGGTGAAGCGCTTCGAGCCCGACAAGGGGTTCAGGCTCGCGACCTATGCCATGTGGTGGATCCGGGCGGCGATCCAGGAATATATCCTGCGCTCCTGGAGCCTGGTGAAAATTGGCACCACGGCGGCACAGAAGAAGCTCTTCTTCAACCTGCGACGCATGAAGGGCAAGCTCGAAGCCTTCGAGGAAGGCGACCTCCGGCCGGAGCATGTGAAGCAGATCGCCCACAAGCTGGCGGTGCCGGAAGCCGACGTCGTCTCGATGAACCGCCGCCTGGCTGCCCCCGACCACAGCCTGAACGCGCCGCTCCGCGCCGACAGCGAGGGCGAATGGCAGGACTGGCTGGTGGACGAGACGCCGGACCAGGAGGAACGCCTGGTCGACCGCGAAGAGATGGACATCCGCCGCAGCTTGCTGACCCAGGCGATGGGTGGCCTGACCGACCGCGAGCGTGACATCCTGACCCGCCGCCGCCTGGTCGAAGACCCGGTGACCCTGGAAGACCTGAGCCAGGAATACGGCATCAGCCGCGAGCGCGTGCGCCAGATCGAGGTGCGGGCCTTCGACAAGCTGCAGAAGTCGATGCGCAGCGCCGCCCGCAACAAGCTGGTCCCGGTCGCCGCCGACTGAGCGGTACCGAAGCCGGGCGCGACGACAGCGGGGGCGGCACCGCCGCCCCCGTCTCCCCCCGATCAGTAGATCGAGAAGGGGAAATACTTGTCGTTGATCTTCTTGTAGGTGCCGTCGGCGACGATGTCCTTGATCGCCTTGTTGAGGGCGAGGCGGAGTTCGTCGTCACCCTTGCGCACCGCGATGCCGACACCGTCGCCCAGGATCGAGCGGGGTTCCAGCATGGCCGGGCCGACGAAGTCGTAGCCCGCGGCTCCCGGCGTCTTCAGCCATTCGAAGGTGACCAGCTTGTCGACCAGGGCGGCGTCGATACGGCCCGAAGTCAGATCGGCATACATTTCGTCGACCTTGGCATAGAGCTTGATGGTCGAGTCTTTGTACTGGGCATCCAGCAGGTCGGCCTGGATGGTCGAGGACTGGGCGCCCAGGGTCTTACCCTTCAGCGCGGCCGGCGAGGTGTCGGTGACGCCCGCGGTCTTGGCGGCCACGAACTGGGTCGGCGTCTCGTAATATTTGTCGGTGAAGTCGACGATCTTCTTGCGTTCCTCGGTGATCGACATGGAGGAGATGATGGCGTCGTACTTCTTGCTCTGCAGCGCGGGGATGATGCCGTCCCAGTCCTGGGCGACGAATTCGCACTTCACCTTCATCTTCTCGCACAGCGCCTTGGCGATGTCGGTGTCGAAGCCCTGGAGCTCACCGTTCGAGTCGACGAAATTGAACGGCGGATAGGCGCCCTCCGTACCGATGCGGACCACCTTCTCGGCCGCATTGGCCGAGGAGAGGCCGAGCGCCGCGACGACGGAAGCGGCCACGGCCAGGGTGCGCAGGCCGAAGACCGCGCGAATGCCAGAGAACATGACGGGATCCCCCAAAGTTTCCGAGGGTTAGAGCCTCGCGCGCTTGCCGGGGGAGATCAAGCGCCAAGCGGGCTCAGGCTTCGGCGGCGGGCGGTTCGGCCGAAGGCGGGGTCTCGTCCAGGTGGACGGCGTCATCCTGGGCGGCACGGCGGCGGCGGCGCAGCCAGACCAGGGCGAGGGCGCCGATGCCGCCCAGCAGGCCGCCGACCACGGCGCCGACCAGGGCGGTCGAGCCCATGGCACGCCATTCGTTGCGGCTGGGCACCGGCAGGGGCGCCGGCATGTCGACGTCGTCATTGGTGAACTGGAGGTCGGAAATGGCCGCGGTCATCTGCTCGACCAGCCTGTCGAGGGCGGCGGCGCCCGACGCCTTGTCGCCGGCATAGGCGCCGAAGATGTTGATGTTGACCGGAATCTGATGGACCAGGGTGACACCGGCGAGGCCGGCCACCAGGGTCTTCTCGTCGCCTTCGCCCTGCAGGCTGGTGGTCCCGATGTAGAGGGCGAGTTCGTCGCGGCCGAGCACGGCGAAGATCGGCTTCGGCCGGTCGGACGGCTTGCCCGCCTTCATCTGCGCTTCGCCGTTGGCGGCGATATCGGCCACCGTGGCGCTCGGCATCGGCTTTGCCACCGCGGCCAGATAGTTGGCGCGGGTTTCGGGGATGCGCTGGACCTTGTCGCCCTGGGCGACCAGCAGGATCTGGCCGAAATGGTCGAGCAGGGGGCGCTTGCCGTCACGCAGTTCGACCAGTTCGCCGCAGTCGCCGAAAGCGAGCACGACGCGCATGGTCTCGCCAACCGCACCGCGCATGGCACGAATCAGATTGGCCTCGGGCGGGCGCGCCTCGTCCAGTGCGCAATAGCCCGCGGGCGGCGCCAGTTCGAGCGACTGACCCTGGCCGACGTCGACCTGGACCGCGGCGGCCGGCCCGGCCAGGGCGCAGGTCAGCCCGGCCGCGAAAAGAGCGGCAGGGGCGGAGAGCTTGCGGCGAAGGCGGGTCATCGGTCCTGTCTCTGCGTCGGCGGGATGCGGCGGGGCCGGGCTGTCGACTCGTTCGGCTTGATGCCGGGGTTCGGGCAAAGTTACCGTTCAGCGCGCGCGGGGAAAGACAAAAAGCACCCGCTCCGCCGCCAAAGGGAGGGAAAAGTGACAGCGTTTCGCGAGATCTGTGCCGGGCTTCGTTTCCCGGAAGGGCCCGTCGTGCTGCCCGACGGCGACCTTCTGGTGGTCGAGATCGCCCGGGGAAGCCTGACCCGCGTCCGCCCCGACGGGCGCACCAGCGTGGTCGCAGACCTGGGTGGCGGACCCAACGGCGCGGCCCTCGGGCCGGACGGCGCCGTCTATGTCTGCAACAACGGCGGTTTCGAATTCACTGACCTCGGTGGCCTGCTGGTGCCCGGGCATCAGGCGCACGACTATGCCGGCGGCTCGATCCAGCGGGTCGACCTCTCGACCGGAAAGGCGGAAGTGCTCTATACCCATGCCGGCGACATCGCCCTGAAAGGGCCGAACGACCTGGTGTTCGACGCCTATGGCGGCTTCTGGTTCACCGACCACGGCAAGTCACGGGAACGCGAGCGCGACACGACGGGCGTCTTCTATGCCAAGCCCGACGGCAGTTTCATCGAGGAAGTGATCTTCCCCCTGCAGGCGCCGAACGGCATCGGCCTGTCGCCCGACGGTGGCACGCTCTATGTCGCCGAGACCTTCACTGGCAGGGTTTGGGCCTTCACGGTGACCGGGCCCGGCCGGATCGGGGGCGAGCCCAACCTGCTCGGCCATACCGGGCGGCTGTTGCTGGCGCCCGGCGGGCTCAACCTCTTCGACAGCCTGGGCGTCGACGGCGACGGCCATGTCTGCGTCGCCACCCTGGTGAACGGCGGCATCACCACCGTGGCGCCCGACGGCGGGCAGGTGACCCATATTCCTTTCCCCGACCCGCTGACCACCAACATTTGCTTCGGCGGCGATGACCTGCGCACCGCCTATGTCACCCTCTCGGGCACCGGTCGGCTGGTCGCTTTGGAGTGGCCGCGGCCGGGCCTGCGGCTCAACGCCGCATGAGTCTTCGGCATGGCGTTCCGGCCCGGAACGCCATGCCGCCGAGGAAAAAAGAAGCCATTTTGGGTATTAATTGCCGAGGCTTTCGACCTGTGCCACTATGACGTGCGTCCAGGCGGGCGGTGACAAATCGTCAGCGCTAACCCTTTGTTGCGCTGCGGTTTTCGGCGCTGTTGCCGAAACGCCACTGTTGCGATGCGACAGGATCCGCGGCGCAACGGTGGAGACTTGACACCGTTTTGGGAACGGTGTCGGGTAAGGAAGACATGCAGCTTGCGCATTGCTGCAATGCAATAAGGCGGTCAGCCGCCAACAACAACAATCCCGGCAGGGGATCGGGAATCAGGGGTGGGAGGCAATGTTGAAAAACGTCGGTACTCTTCGTGCGCGTCTCGCGTCGACAACAGCGCTGGGCGCCGGCATCGTCGCCGCGAGCCTGGCGATGCAGGGCGGCCCGGCACGGGCCAGCAGTTTCGCGGTGGGTGAGGTCCAGGTCGACACGCAGGTGACGATCTCGACCGGCTTCGGCATCCGCACCCAGAATCGCGATCCGCGCCTGATCTGCCCGCAGAACTATCCGGGCGGCTCGGCCACCACCTGCAACGGCGACGACGGCAACCTGAACTTCGACAAGGGCGACTTCGTCTACGCCCCGGTCCGCGTGCAGGGCGAGGCGACGGCGACCTGGCAGAATTTCACCGCCTATGTCCGCGCCCAGGCCTTCTACGACTATGTCTACGACCACGGCGATTTCGATCAGCAGGGCGGCAACCCGGCCTATGTCGCCAATTACCGCGACCTTTCCGGGCGGCAGACCGATGCGGCACAGAATGCCGCCGCCTATGACTACGCGCTGCAAGACCTCTGGGTGCGCGGCTCCTTCGACATCGGCGAGCGCCAGCTCACCGTGAAGCTCGGTCAGCAGACGATCAACTGGGGCGAAGCCGCGGTGACCCCGCTCTCTCTCGCCCAGGTCAATTCCTTCGACCAGTCGAAGCTGCGCGTGCCGGGCGCCGAGATCCGTGACGCCATCCGTTCCATGCCGGCGATCTTCACCACCTTCGAGGCGGGCGGCGGTCTCAGCGTCGAAGCCTTCTACCAGTTCCAGTTCCGCCGCAGCAAGACCGACGCCGCGGGCAGCTTCTTCTCGACCACCGACATCGGCGGCCAGGGCGGCACCGGCTTCGGCGCCAACGGCGACTACGACCAATACGCGCCCGACGCCACGAATTTCGCCATCGGCAACGTCAACCTCTCGGTGCCGCAGGCGGACTACAAGATCAACTCGGACGGCAAGAACTGGGGCGTCGCCGCCCGCTACTTCTCGCCCGAGCTGAACAACACCGAATTCGGCTTCTACTTCGCCAACATCCAGCCGCGCAGCCCGGTGCCGGTGTTCTACACGGCGGATTCGGCGCATTACGTCGGCAACGCGGCGGTGGTCGCTACGGTGACCACCGCCGTTACCAACTACGTTACCGCGAATCCCTTCAACCCGGGGACCGAGACGCCGGCTCAGTTCGGTGCCCGCGTCGCGGCCTTCCAGTCCCAGGCGACGTCGCTCGCGACCGCCCAGGCGGTGCAGCAGAACGCGCGCAACAGCCAGATCGTCCTGGAGAACCCTGGCGACGTCCAGATGATCGGTTCCAGCTTCAACACGACGCTGGACGCGCTCGGCGTCTCCCTCGCCGGCGAACTCGCGCTGCACCACAACCTGCCGGTCCTGATCGACGGCGAGACCTGGGCCACGGCCTTCGCCTGCGGCCTGATCCCGACGGCGATCAGCGTGCCTTGCAGCTTGGCGGGCCCGTCCTACAAGAACCAGCTCAGCGATTACCTCGGGATCGGCACTCTCCGGCCCGGCACGCGCCTCGCCGGCTACACCCTGGAGGACGTCTATACCTACGTGCTCCGCGGCATCAAGCAGCTCGGCGCCTCGGACTTCCCGGTTTCGGTGATCGGTGCCGACTCGATGTCGCTGCTGATGGAATTCGGCGGCGTCTACGTCAACCTGCCGGACAAGAGCGTGCTGGCCTTCGACGCGCCGGGCACAGGCAAGGCGGACGACGGTTCCGCCACCGACCCGTTGCACAGCAAATACGAGCCGGCGACCGACTGGTCGGGCGGTCTCACCCTGGTCGTCTCGGCCGCCTATCCGGACGCGATCGCCGGCATCAACCTGACGCCCAGCGTCCGCTTCCAGACCGGCCTGTTCGGCAATACGCCGCTGACCGGCGGCTATACCGAGCACGCGAGTGCGATAACCTTCCAGATCGACGCCGAATACCTTCTCGCCTGGAAGGCCTCCATCGGTTACACGGACTACTTCGGCGCCGGCCGGCAGAACCTCCTGAACGACCGCGACTTCTTCCAGATGACCCTCTCCTATTCGTTCTGATCGGGGGGCGAAGGGCAAACGGGAACAAGAAAAAGAACGAACCGGGCCGCCCGCGAGCGGCCCAAGTGGGAGACACAGCATGAAACGTTTTGCGTATCTCGGATTGAGCCTCGGCCTGGCGGTCGCCGGGGGCTCGGCCCTGGCCAAGGGCGGCGCCGATCAGATCGCCCGGCTGGGCACCGACCTCACCCCCATGGGGCGGTGAAGGCCGGTAATGCGGATGGTTCCATCCCGGCCTGGGACGGCGGCCTGAAGGCGCCTCCGGCCGGCTTCCAGCCCGGCCAGCGCCTGGTCGATCCCTTCGCCTCCGACCCGGTGAAATTCACCATCACCGGGCAGAATGTCGACCAGTATGCGGCCAAGCTGTCGCCCGGGCAGATCGCCCTGCTGAAGACCTATCCGACCTATAAGATGAACGTCTATCAGACCCGGCGGAGCTGCGGCTACAGCCAGAAGGTCTATGACGCCAACCGTCGCAACGCCGATGTCGCCAAGCTCTCGGCCGATGGCAACGGCCTCGAAGAGGGTCTGGTCGGCGTGCCCTTCCCGCTGGCGACCGAAGGGGTCGAGTTCTTCTGGAACCACCGCTTCCGGCCGCGCCTCGGCTTCAAGTTCCGCCGCGCCTTCGCGCTCGCCGCGGTCAACCGCAACGGCGACTACAATCTGGTCAAGAGCCAGGACGAAGGCATCCTGCACTACATGGGGCCGGGGCTCCGCGAAGAGGGCGACGCCACCAGCCTGAAGCAGCTGAACAACGTCTGGATCACCTATCTGTCGATGACCACGGCGCCGGCGCGCATCGCGGGCTCGATCATCCTGGTCTACGACAACATCAACGATGCCGACGGCCCGCGTCAGGCCTGGCAGTACAACCCCGGCACCCGCCGCGTGCTGCGCGCCCCCGATCTCGCCTTCGACAATCCCGGCACCAATGCCGACGGCCTGACCACGATCGACCAGTTCGACGTCATGAACGGCTCGCCCGAGCGTTACACCTGGAAGCACACGGGCAACCAGGAGGCCTATATCGGCTACAACGCCTATAAGGCCAATTCGACCACCTACAAGGACTTCCTGACCCCGAACCACCCGAACCAGGACGTGATGCGTTACGAACTGCACCGCGTCCATGTGGTCGAGGCGAACCTGCGCGAGGGCGCCCGGCACATCTACGCCAAGCGCGTCTTCTTCCAGGACGAGGACAGCTGGACCTTCACCAATGTCTCGCTCTACGACAGCCGCGGCCAGCTCTGGCGGGTTCAGGATGCGCCGATCCTGAACTATTACGACGCCCAGTCCTGCAACCAGGTCTTCGAAATCGACTATGATCTGCAGTCGAGCCGTTATCTCGCCCAGACCATGAACATGGAAGAGACGCCGATCCAGACCAACGTCACCGAGCTGCAGCCGGAACGCTATACGCCGGACGCCATCCGCCGCCTCAGCACGCGCTGAACGGCAGCCTTCGACCTGACGGACGGGCGGCTTCGGCCGCCCGTTTCTTTTGTTCTTCGACGCCCCCGCGAGATATGACCGATCTGGTCCCTATTACCTGAAAATTGACGCCAACAGCAGGCGACAAGCGCCCGGCCTGCATGGAACAATTCTCATTAGAAGCGAAAAATTCGCACAGGCGGGGAGGGGCGGCGAGCGACCCCCCCGTCGCTCGGGGGAGCGTCTGGATGGCACGAAACAGGGGATGGGCGGGGCTGCGTGCCGCGCCGAACGGGATTGCCTGCGGAACGGCTGTGGCTTGCGCCGCCCTGCTCGGCGCCGGCATCGCGCAGGCGGTCGACGTCGAATGGGGCGATGTGACCGGCAGCATCATCACCTCGCTGTCTGTCGGTACGCAGGTCAGGATGTCGGACCGCGATCCGCGCAACATCGGCTATTCGAACGGCGGCGCGATGCCCACCGCCGGCAACGACGACGGCAACCTGAACTTCGACAAATACGACCTGATCACCCTGATCGGCACCGTAACCAGCGAGGTCAATCTGCGCTGGCGCAACTTCGGCCTCTATGCCCGCGGCACGGCCTTCTACGACTATATCGCCGACCATAACAAGCTGGCGGTCAATGGCCCCGAAGAACGGCCGATGCGCGGCAGCTACGCGATGGACGGTCAGCAATTCGCCCGCTACGACGCCGAAATGCAGGATTATTACGTCACCGGCGATCTCGACATCGCCGGCCGGCCGCTGACCTTCCGGCTGGGCAGCCAAGTGCTGAACTGGGGCGAGGCGCTGTTCACTATCAACGCGATCTCGGTCATCAATCCGATTGACGTTGGCCGCATCCGGGCGCCCGGCTCCGAACTCCGCGACGCCCTGATCCCGATCCCCATGGCCTGGGCGTCCTACCAGTTGGCCGACCGGCTCTCGCTCGAAGGCTTCGTCGCCCTGGACTTCAAGCCCTACAAGCTCGATGCCTGCGGCAGCTTCTTCTCGGAGACGGATGCCTATTGCACGGGGACGCGCGGCGTCGGTGTCGGCACGGATTACAGGGACTCGCGCTCCTACTGGGTGAGCCACGACGACCCGAACGACAATGGTGCGGCCTATGACGGCCTTTCGGCCGACATGGGGATCGACGATTCCAGCCATCATACCGACTGGGGTATCGCCCTGCGTTACTATGCGCCGGAGCTGAACAACACCGAATTCGGCTTCTACTACGTCAACTACCAGAGCCGCCTGCCGTCGATCAAAGCCCATTCCGACTATCTCAACCCGGGCACCGGCGAGCTGCTCGGCCTGCCGCTGATCAACAGCCCGCGCTTCGGCACCTTCCCGCGCTCGGTCGTGCTCGACAATCTCGATCACGGCACCTTGACCCTCTACTACCCGAAGGGGGTGGAGCTCTACGGCTTGAGCTTCAACACCACGGTCGATCCCCTCGGCATCGCGGTCAACGGCGAGATTTCCTACAAGCACAATGTGCCGGTCTGGCTCTCGGAAGGGACGCTGGCCTTCACCACCTATAATTCGGCGGGCGGCAATCCGCTGCTGGCCAGCGAAGCCTTCGGCATCGCGCCCTATGTCGACACCGGCTACCCCTACGACGACCTGCCGGACGGCCCGGTGACGCTCCGCCTGGACGAGCCGCACGACATGTGGAACGCCAACCTGCGCGTCACCAAGATCCTGCCCACCACCCATTGGCTGGTCTCGGCCCTGGGCGCCAATGCCATGACCGTGCTGGCCGAAGCGGCGGCCTTCTATTTCGACATCAATGCCGACGGCCAGTATTTCTATGCGTCCTACGGCCAGAACGGCTTCACCAATTTCCAGACCCGGCCGCTCAATGCCGCCCCGGGTGTTACCCTCTTGCCGCCGCAGAAGCTGGACGAGGCGGGCGACCCGCGCGTGCCGCCGACCTGGAAGCCGCCTACCCGCTGGTCCGGCGGCATCACCGCCCTGGTCTTCGCCGATTATCCTGACGCCTTCAGCTCGGGCGTGAACCTGACGCCCATTCTCGCCTTCCAGACCGGCCTCTTTGGCACCACGCCGGCCCCCAATCCCGGCTTCACCAAGAGCATGAACAGCCTCTACCTGGCTTTGAAGGCGGAGTATCGCGGCAACTATTCGCTCGAACTGTCCTATTTCAAGAGCTGGGGCGCCGGCGGTGGACCCGGCGGATCCCGCAATCCCTATATCGACCACGACTATATGGGAGTGTCCTTTTCCTACGTCTTCTGACGGCACCGCAAAAAAATGACGCTGAATCTGGTTCACGATCGAACGCGCGACCAACCCGTTTTGGGTTGTTTGGGTGATCGCTCGGATTCATTTTGACGCGACAGACCACCCCCGCTATGCCTTAAAAGAAATTCGTCCCGTCGTTACGGGCGAAAAAATGGCCGCCGGTCCGCCAATCTGGGCAAGGCCGAGCTGTACGGGTGTAGTGGAGGGGAGCTTAGGAAATGGGTACCGCCGAAAGCGGGACGTCGCGCCGGCGCGCGATGTCGCCGACCGCCGCCGAAAAAATGACGCCATTCTCACCGGGGAAGCGCCGTCTGCGGCTGCGTTGGCCGATGCTGACGGCTGCCGTGGCGCTCGGCTTCGGCGTGCCCGCGCTGGCCGTGGATTTCGAGCTGAGCGACGAGGTCACCGGCTCGATCATCACCTCGCTGTCGACCGGCTTCCAGATGCGCGTGTCGGACCGTGATCCGCGCAACGTCGGCCTTTACAACGGCGGCACCATGCATGCCGCCAGCACCGACGACGGCAACCTGAACTTCGACAAATACGACCTGTTTTCGCAGATCAGCTCGATCTCGACCGAGCTCAGCCTCAAGTGGCGCGACTTCTTCGTCTATGCGCGGGGCACCGCCTTCTACGATGCCGTGGCCGATTTCAACGACCTGGCGGAGAACGGCCCCTCGGCCCGGCCCTATCGCGGGGAATACAACCCGAAGGCCCAGGAAGACGCGCGCTACGGCGCGCAGATGATGGACTATCTGGTCGGCTATAATTTCGACCTCGGCGGTCACTACGGCGTCGTCAAGGTGGGCAACCAGGTGTTGAACTGGGGCGAGGCCCTGTTCACCATCGGCGGCATCTCGGTGATCAATCCGATCGACGTCTCGAAGATCCGGACGCCGGGCGCCGAGCTGCGCGACGCACTGGTGCCGGTGCCCATGGTCTCGGCCTCGATCGACCTCTTCGAGGGGACCTCGCTCGAAGCCTTCTACCAATGGGGCTTCGAGCCCTTCAAGCTCGATGCCTGCGGCAGCTTCTTCTCCTTCACCGATGCGCTCTGTGAAGGTGCCGAAGGCATTTCGGTGCTGACCGATTATGGCGATACGCGCAGCTACAACGGCGGCACCGGCCAGGACACGGCACAGTTCGACCGGCCGAACGCGGTCGGCGGGCCGCGCATGGTCTCGGTCAACATGCGGCTCCAGGACGACAAGCCGGATTCGGTGAACGACTGGGGCGTCGCCCTGCGCACCCTGGTGCCGGAGCTGAACAATACCGAGTTCCAACTCTACTACATGCGCTATACGAGCCGCCTGCCCTCGATCAAGGCTGTGGTCCCGCATGACGCCCAGGGCACCGGCCATGTCAGCGGCACGGAACTGGTGACCAATGCGCCGGCCCTGCTGAGCGGCGTGCTGAGCGGCCTCGGCGTCACCCAGCTGAACGGCCTCTCGACCGCGCTGAGCGGCCTCCTGCAGACCGGCGTCGGCGCGACCGTGACGGACATCGTGCAGGCCCTGGTCGATCCCCTGGCGCAGCCGCTGGTCGACTCGCTGATCGGCAACGGCTCGGGCGGCGTCTATGGCACCTACCCGCGCTCGGCCGTGCTCGACAATCTCGACCGCACGATCCTGCACAAATACTATCCGTCCGGCATCGACATGATCGGCTTCGCCTTCAACACTCTCGAAGAGTGGACCGGCGTCGCGATCAATTTCGAAATGTCCTACAAGCACAATGTGCCGGTCTTCGTGTCCGAGACCGATTTCGTCGTGCGCACCTACGACGCCGCCGGCGGCGTGCCGATCGACCCGGTGACCGATGCGCCGATCACCGCGCTCGGCCTGCCGGCGCGCAATCCCGGCATCGCCCCCATCGTCAAGGTCCCCGGCGAGGAGACGCCGAGCCTGTCGGGCAGCGGCCCGGACACCGTCTATCTCGACCGCAAGCAGGACATGTGGCTGGCGGCGATGCGCTTCACCAAGCTGTTCGCCGAGACCGACCCGCTCACCGCCCTGCTCGGTGCTTCGCAGGTGACGGCGCTGGTCGAATTCGGCGCCATGTATTTCGACCTCGACAAGTCGATCTCCTATGCCTCCTACGGCCAGTTCGGCTACAGCGGCTTCGGCACCGCGCCGCTGACGGTCGCGGGGCTGACCGTGGTTCCGGCGCTGCTGGCGACCGATCTGCCGGACTATGGCATCGATGGCTTCTATTTCCCGGCCACGGGAAAGAAGCCGACGCGTTGGTCCGGTGGTGTCCAGGGCTTGATCTTCTGGGATTATCCGGACATTTTGACGGGCGTCACACTCACTCCGGGCATTGGCTTCTCGGCGGGTCTGTTCGGTACGACACCGTCGCCCCAGCCCGGCTTCACCAAGAGCGTCAACTCGGTAAACCTGCAGCTTAAGGCGGCTTACCTCGCCAACACTTCGGTCACCGTCAACTACTTCAAGAGTTGGGGTGGCGGCGGTGGTGACGGTGGATCGCGCAACCCGTACCTCGACCGCGATTTCGTGGGCCTGACCTTCAACTATCAGTTCTAGAAACGACTGAGAGTGACTCTGAGGAGGAGACAATAATGAACCGCACAATGGCCGCGCTCGCCGGCTTGATGCTGGCGGGTATCGCCGGCGCGTCGGCCTATGCCAAGGTGCCCCAGTCGGAAGCCGACCATCTGGGCAAGGACCTGACGCCGCTCGGTGCCATCAAGGCCGGCAATGCCGACGGCTCGATTCCGGCCTGGGACGGCGGGCTGAAGGCGCCGCCGGCCGGCTATACCCCGGGCGGCAAATATGTCGATCCGTTCCCGGGCGACCAGGTCAAGTTCGTGATCGACGGCAAGAACGTCGACCAGTACAAGGACAAGCTCTCGGCCGGCCAGATCGCCCTGCTGAAGACCTATCCGGCCGCCAAGCTGCGCATCTTCCAGACCCGCCGCTCGTGCTCGCTGCCGGAACGCGTCTATCAGGCGACGATCAAGAACGCCACCACGGCGACCATGACCGACGACCAGAACGGTCTCACCGACGCGCTGGTCGGCAATCCGTTCCCGATTCCGAAGAACGGCGTCGAGGCGATCTGGAACCACCGGCTGCGCTATCGCGGCTTCAAGTTCCGCCGCTATTTCGCCTCCGCTGCGGTGAACCGTGATGGTTCCTATACGCTGTTCAAGAACGAAGACTTCGGCATTTTCCACTACAACGGTCCGGGCCTCTCGACCGTGGGTGACGTGACCGATATCAAGCAGCTCAACAACATCGGCATTTCCTACGTCAACATCACCACTTCGCCGGCCCGTCTCGCGGGTAGCGTGGTGCTGGTGCATGACACCATCAACGCCAAGGAAATGCCGCGCCAGGCCTGGGTCTACAACCCCGGCACCCGTCGCGTGCTGCGCGCCCCGGAACTGGCCTACGACAACCCGCTGTATAACACCGACGGTCTCGCCACCACGGACCAGTTCGACATGTACAACGGCGCCACCGACCGCTACAACTTCGAGCTGCTGCCGAAGAAGGAACTGTACATCGGCTACAATAACTACGCGGTCAATGCGAAGTATGCCGAGATCCTGACGCCGAACGTGCTCAATCCGGACCTCGGGCGTTACGAGCTGCACCGCGTCTGGGTGGTCGATGCCAAGCTGAAGGAAGGCACCCGTCACGTCTACGGCCGCCGTACCTTCTACCTCGACGAGGACAGCTGGAACATCGCCCAGGTCGACCTCTACGACAGCCGCGGCCAGCTCTGGCGCGCCCAGGAAGGCCCGATCTCCAACGCCTATGAACTGCCGCTCTGCTCTTCGGCGCTCGAAGTGACCTACGACCTGCAGTCCGGCCGCTACGTCGTCTTCGCCCTGAAGAACGAGGAAAAGCAGTTCACCCTGAATGCTCAGGACGTCGATCCGTCCCAGTTTACGCCGGACGCCATTCGTCGCCTCGGCACCCGCTGACGGCAATTCACAGCAAATCGGGGAAGGGCGCGGCCAAGGTCGCGCCCTTTCTGTTTTTGTTACCAGTTTGGGCGAAAACGCGGCGTTTCGCTTTTGCCGGCGCGCGCTTTGCATTTAATTGGACGGATATCAAAGAACCCGCGTGAAGGCCGGAGACACGGTCCACGCAGGCAACAATAGCGACGGGGAGGGACGGACCACCGGACGACGAGCCGGGGCCGGATCCGCCAGGGGGGAAAAATGAAGGTTGCGCCGCGTTGCGTGGGCGAATCCGCCTGCGCTGTCGAGTCCGGTTCGGGTCGCCCGTCGTTCCATGCTCAGAACTTCCGCCGGGGACGATCGGCCCGCAGGATCGCCACGGCCGCCGCCGCCCTGGCCCTGGCCGCCGGCCTCGCCGCGACCGCGCGCGCCTATGAATTCGACCTCACGGACGAAATCAGCGGCTCGCTGATCGTCTCGCTGTCGTCGGGCGCCCAGTTCCGCATGGCCGACCGCGACCCGCGAAACTACGGCTATTATTACGGCGGCAAGATGATCTCCGCCGGCAACGACGACGGCAATTTCAATTTCGACAAATACGACATGATCAGCCAGATCTCGCAGGCGACTGCCGAGCTCAGTCTGAAATGGAAAAACTTTTACCTCTTCACGCGCGCCAAGGCGTTCTACGACTCGGTCGCGTCCGACAACGACCTTGCCACCTTCGACTCGGCGGATCGCACCTTCACCAACGGCGGCTATACGCCCTGGGCCAAGAAGCGGGCCGATTCCGGCGCCGAGATCCTGGACTATTACATCGGCGGTAACTTCACCCTGCTGGACCGGCCGTTCAGCGTGAAGATCGGCAGCCAGATCCTGAACTGGGGCGAGGCGCTGTTCACCATCAACGGCATCTCGGTGGTCACTCCGATCGCCG
>NZ_JBAZKR010000018.1:0-53507 GCF_041650655.1 Zavarzinia sp. | reverse complement strand
CGCCACGTCCGCCTGATGGCGGCGCTACCCGCCTTCGGTTCGGGCCTGCGCGTCGCCGCCGCCGTGGCCCCGATCGGCGCCGTGGTCGGCGAATGGGTCGGCTCTTCGGGCGG
This sequence comes from Zavarzinia sp., assembly GCF_041650655.1. Classification (GTDB taxonomy): domain Bacteria; phylum Pseudomonadota; class Alphaproteobacteria; order Zavarziniales; family Zavarziniaceae; genus Zavarzinia. The sequence continues at coordinate 53,394 of NZ_JBAZKR010000018.1, read as the reverse complement.
CCTCGGCTACGTGATGCTGAACGCCAACGCGCGGGTGCAGACCGACGTCTGCTTCGCCGCCCTCTTCGTTCTCGCCCTGATGGCCGTGCTGCTCTGGCAGGCCGTCGATGTCGTCCTGCGCCGGGTCCTCTACTGGGTGCCCGACAGCGCCAAGTCCGCCTGAATCCATCGTAAGGCCTCAGTCCATCGTAAGGGGAGTATCCATGCTGAAACGTATCGTTGTCGGGACCATCGCCGCCGTCATGATGGTGCAGTCGGCCTATGCCGCCGAGAAGGTGACCGTCCTGCTGGACTGGTTCATCAACCCGGACCATGCGCCGATCCTGGTCGCCGAACAGATCGGCGCCTTCAAGGAAGCGGGCCTCGAGGTCGAGATCGTGCCGCCGGCCGATCCTTCGACGCCGCCCCGCCTGCTCGCCGCCAATCAGGCCGATATCGCGCTGAGCTACCAGCCGCAGCTCTATCTGCTGGCCAAGCAGGGCCTGCCGGTGGTCCGCGTCGGCACCCTGGTGTCGCAGCCGCTGAACTCGGTCGCCACCCTGTCCGACAGCGGCATCAAGACCATGGCCGATTTCAAGGGCAAGAAGATCGGCTATTCGGTCAGCGGCGTCGAGGAAGCGACCCTCGGCACCATGCTGCGCAACGCCGGCCTGGCGCTGGACGACGTCACCATGGTGAACGTCAACTTCCAGCTCGTCACCGCCCTGATGTCCCATCAGGTCGACGGCGTGATCGGCGCCTATCGTACCTTCGAGGCGACGGAGCTGCGCGAGAAGGGGCTCACCCCCGTGCTCTTCTTCCCCGAAGAGAACGGCGTACCGGCCTATGACGAGCTGATCATCCTGGCCCAGAAGGACCATGCCCACGATCCCAAGATCAAGAAATTCCTCGAAGCCCTGAAGAAGGGCACGGACTACCTCCTGGCCCATCCGACCGAGACCTGGACGGCCTTCGCCAAGGCCCATCCCGACCTCGACAACGACCTGAACCACACCGCCTGGATGGACACCCAGCCGGCCTTCGCGCGCGACCCGATGGCGCTCGACAAGGCCCGCTATGTCGCCTACGGCAAGTTCCTGCTCGAAGCCGGCCTGATCGACAAGGAATTGCCGGTCGAAGACTACGCGATCGAGCTGAAGTAATCCGTCATGACCCCCGACGCCCGACAAGATGCAAACGGCTGGCGCCTGCACCAGGACGGCGTCGGGGGCGTGATCGCCCGTTCCCGTACCAAGGGCCGCGGCCGCCCCGTCGTGCTGGTGCACGGCATCGGCCCCGGCACCATGGGTGCGGCCAATTTCGGCGCCGTGATGGAACCGCTGGCGGCCCGGGCCGAGGTCCATGTCCTGGACCTGATCGGCTTCGGCGCCTCCGACCAAAAGCCCGAAGCCCCCTATTTCGACGTCGCCCTGTGGGGCGAGCAGATCGACGCCGTGCTGGCCCGCACGGGTCCCGGTACCGTGTTGATCGGCAATTCGATCGGCGGTGCCCTCGCCTTCAAGGCCGCCGGCCGGAATGCCCTTTCCGCCGTCGTCTCGATCGGCTCGCCGCTCCGCCCCTTCGCGGTGCCCGAGGCGCTCCGCCGCTTCTGGACGGCACCTAAGACGCCGGCCGATCTCGCCGCCGCCATGGCGCCGATGACGGCGAGCGGCGCCCCACCCGCCCCCGCCCTGGTCGAGGCGCGCTTCGCCGCCTTCGCCGCCCCGGGCGAGGCCGCCCATTTCACCGCCATGCTGGCCGATCCCGCCGGCGCGATCGAGGCGGCCGCGGTGACGCCGGCGGAAGCCGCGGCGATCGCCTGCCCGATCACCGTGATCCACGGCCGGGACGACCGCGCCGTGCCCCTGGCCGAGGCCGCGCTTGCCTTCACCACCCTCCGGCCGGATGCCGACCTCGTCGTCTTCGGCCGTTGCGGCCACAATGTAACCTGGGAGCGGACAGCATCCCTTCTTGCCGTCCTCGATGCCGTGATCGCGGACTGATCATTCAGGAGTAACGGAAAAGATGAGCCATACTTTCGTCCGCTGCGGCACCCTGTTCACGGCCACTTCCGCCTTTCCCGACAAGGACCAGACCCTGGTCTTCGCCGGTGCCAAGCTGACCTATGTCGGGCCGACTGCAGAGGCGCCGCCGCCGCAGGCCGGCGACGCCGTGATCGATCACGGCAACCGCTTCGTCATGCCCGGCCTGATCGACGGCCATGTCCACATTTCCTACGGCCGCGCGCTGGGCGAGGAGGATCTCGACCTCTATGCCACCATGGAATTCCGCGCGATCCGCGCCCTCCATGCGGCGCAGAGTATGCTGCGCTGGGGCTTCACCTCGATCATTGATCCGGCCTGTTCCGGCCTGGTCTCGCCCTCGGTGCGCGACGCCATCGACTGCGGCCTCTACAAGGGCCCGCGCATCACGGCGGCGGGCAGGGCGCTGACCACGCACCAGGGCCTCTACGACTATTACCCGAGCTGGATCGGCGCCCCCGACGTCTCGACCGGCATCCTGGTCAAGTCGCGCGAGGAGACGATCCTCGAGATCCGCCGTCAGGCCAAGGACGGCGTCGACATGATCAAATTCGCCCTCGACGGCATCATGGGCGACCGCAAGCACGGTCTCTATGCCGCCTTCGACGAGGACGAGACCAAGGCCATGATCCGCGAGGCAAAGCGCCTGGGCCGCCGCGTCGGTATCCATGCCCGCGGCCGAGAAGCCGCCTATTACGCGGCCAAGCATGGCGCCGACATCATCTATCACGCCTCGCGCATCGACGGCGAGACGATCCGCGCCTGCCTCGATACCGGCTGCGCCATCAGTCCGTCCCTGCTGATGCTGGTGAACAACATCGAGTTCGCGCAGCCGCAGGACCCTTCCTATTCCTGGTGGCCGAACATCCAGCGGAAGGAACTGGCCTCCGCCCGGATCTGCATCGCCGAAGCCTTCCAGGCCGGCGTCCGCCTGATCAACGGCTCGGAGAGCGGCTTCGCCGTCACCCTCTACGGCGACTGGGCGGCACGCGAACTCGAGATTTCGCGCGATCTCCTGGGTCTCACGCCCGGCGAGGCACTGCTGACCGCCACCGCCAACCCGGCCCCCTATCTCCGCGGCGCCCCCGTGGGCACCTTGAAGGAAGGTCATATGGCGGATTTCCTGGTCCTGGACGCAAGCCCGATCGAGGACCTTTCGATCCTCCAGGACCCGAGCCATTTCGTCGAACTCCGCCTCGGCGGCGAAGTGGTCGACACGACGCCGCAACCCCAGCCCGGCCGCCATCCGAGCGAGCTGGCCCAGGGCATGTGGAACCGTCTCTATACCCGCGACTATACCGCCGGCCTGGCCCGGCAGCCCCTCGAACTGCAGACAGCGGCGGAGTGACCGCGATGACGACCGACGTCCAGAGCCTCTATCGCTGGCCCGCGGCGGATTGCACCCGCATCCCCTACGGCATGTACACGAACCCCGAGGTCTATGCCCTGGAACAGGAACGCGTCTTCCAGGGGCCGGTGTGGAACTACCTGGGGCTCGAAGCCGAGATTCCGAACGGCGGCGATTTCCGCACCATCGCGGTCGGCGATACGCCGGTGATCCTGAACCGCGACCGCAAGGGCCAGGTCCACGCCTTCGTCAATCGCTGCGCCCATCGCGGCGCCATCGTGCAGCGCCAGACCTGCGGCAACGCCCGCGCGCACATCTGCTGCTATCACCAATGGTGTTACAACCTGGAAGGCCGGCTGACCGGCGTGCCGTTCCAGCGCGGCATCGACGGAAAGGGCGGCCTGCCCGAGGATTTCGAGCGCAAGGAGCACGGCCTTCGCCCGCTCAGGGTGGCGATCCTGAACGGCGTCATCTTCGGCACCTTCGCCGATGAGATCGAACCCCTCGAAGACTATCTCGACAAGCCCTTCGCCGACCAGTTGCGGCGCCAGTTCAACCGGCCGATCAAGATCCTCGGCTATCAGCGCCAGCGCGTCTTCGGCAACTGGAAACTCTATACCGACAATCTGCGCGACCCCAACCATGGCGGCCTGCTGCACATGTTCCAGATCACCTTCGGCATCGCCCGCCTGAACCAGACAGGCGGCGCCAAGCTGGACAAGCGCGGCCGTCACAACATGTCCTGGGCGGCCCAGCAGATGGGCCAATTCGCCGAAGACGACGGCTATGCCGGGACCGAGCGGGGCGACACCAAGCTTCAGCTCAAGGACCCGACGCTGCTGCAATACCGCAAGGAATATCCGGACGATTACAACCTGACCATCGCCTCGATCTTCCCCAACTGCATCTTCCAGCAGATCGGCAATACGCTGGCCGTTCGCCAGATCCGCACCAAGTCGGCCGGCGAATTCGAGATCTTCTGGACCTTCTATGGTTACGCCGACGATTCCGCCGAGATGGATGCCCACCGGCTTCGCATGTCGAACCTGGTCGGCCCCGCCGGCCTCGTCTCGATGGAGGACGGCGAGGCGATCCGGATCGTCCACGAGGCGATCCTGGGCAGCGAGAATGAACATGCCATCGTCGAATTCGGCGGCCGCGGCCCGGTCACCGACCAGGCGACCCTGATCACCGACGTGCCGATGCGCGGATTCTGGCTCTACTACTGCGAACTCATGGGTATCGAACCCGGAAAGGCGGCGTGATGTTGGTGCGCGAAAGGATCTTCGAGATCGAAGCCCTGCTCGAGACCCATTGCCGCCTGATCGACGAGGACCGGCTCGAGGAATGGCTCGACCTCTTCACCGAGGATGCGCGCTACGAGATCGTCTCGCGCGAGAATGTGGCGCTCGGCCTGCCGCTGCCGCTCATGCTGTGCGAGAACAAGAACATGATGCGGGACCGCATCGTCTCGCTCCGGAACGCCAATATCTACAATCTCCATACCGACAGGCACATCCTCTCCCTGCCGCGGATCGAGATGGAGGACGACGGCTCGTTCCGGGTCACCACGAATTACTCGCTGTTCCAGACCAACCCCGAGGGCGTGACCGTGCTGTTCAGCGTCGGCTGCTATCACGACCATGTGGTGCGCGGCGAAACCGGCCTGCAATTCCGGGGCAAGAAGGTGATCACCGATACGGGCGCCGTGCTCTCCCTGCTGGCGACGCCGATCTGACCCCACCCCGCAGCCCCGACAAGGAACCGCCATGTCCGATCGCCGGATGCACCTCGGCCTCTTCGTGCTGAACACCGGGCATCACATCGCCTCCTGGCGCCACCCGGGGACGCGGCCGGCAGCGCAGCCGCCCTTCGCGGAATTGCTGAAGGTGGCGAAGACCGCCGAGCGCGGGTTGTTCGACGTCTTCTTCCTGGCGGATTCGGCGGCGGTACCCGACATGCCGCCGGAGATCCTGGCCCGGACCGACCGCATGGCCTTCATCGAGCCGGCCACCACGGCGGCCGCGATCGCCGCCGGGACCGAGAAGATCGGCCTGGTGATCACCCAGAACACGACCTACGACCATCCCTATTATGTGGCCCGGCGCGTGCTTTCGATCGACCATATTTCGGGCGGACGCATGGGCTGCAATTTCGTCACCGGGGTCAGCCGGGGCGAGGCGCGCAACTTCGGCCATGACGACCTGCCGCCGCACGCGGAGCGTTACGAGCGGGCGGCGGAATTCTGCGATGTCGCCCTCGGCCTGTGGGACAGCTACGACCCGGACGCCTATCTGATCGACCGCGCTTCCGGCCGCTTCATGGACCCTTCCGGCATCCATGTGCTGGACCACCGGGGCAAGCATTTCGCCGTGCGCGGGCCGCTCAACGTCGGCCCCTCGCCCCAGGGAAGGCCGGTAGTGGTACAGGCCGGCGGCTCCGAGGCGGGGCGGGCCCTGGCCGCCCGCACCGCCGACATGGTCTACAGCGTGCAGGGCGACCTGACGGAAGCGGTCGCCTTCGCCGACGACCTCCGCAACCGCCTGGTCGCCGCCGGCCGCGCGCCCGACGCCCTGAAGATCATGCCCGGGCTCCTCGCCTTCGTCGGCCGCACGCGGGCGGAAGCGGAAGACAAGTTCGGCGCATTGCAATCCCTGCTCGATCCGACCCTGGCCGTCGCCTTCCTGCAGATGCTGGTCGGGCGCGATGTCGACCTGTCGCGTTACCGGCTGGACGAAACCCTGCCCCAGGACCTGACCACCAATTTCGGCTCGACCCAATTGAAAATCCTGCAGCAGGCGACCCGAACCAAGGGCATGACGCTGGCCGAGCTGGCGCGCCACGCCGTCGGTGCCCGGGGCCACTGGATGGTCTGCGGCACCGCGGCCGATATCGCCGACCAGATGGAGGAACGCTTCCGCGCCGGCGCCGCCGACGGCTTCAACCTGATGCCGGCGACGATCCCCGGCGGGGTCGAGGATTTCGTCGACATGGTGGTGCCGGAATTGCAGCGCCGCGGCCTGTTCCGCACCCGCTACGAGGGCGACACCCTGCGCGACCACCTGGGCCTGCCGCGTCCCGCGTCGCGCTGGGCGCCCCCCGCTGAAATGCGCGCCTGAAGGATGGAGAAATGACGATGGAACGCCGCGAGATCATGGTCGCCGGCAAGGGGGCGCCGGTCTCCCACTATTGCGACGCGGTGGTGCAGGATGGCTGGGTCTTCGCCTCCGGCGTGATCCCGGTCGATGCGTCGGGCGCCCTGGTCGGCGGCGACAATCCCGCCGCCCAGGCGGAGGAAGTGTTCCGCCAGCTCGCCCTGGTGCTGGACGCGGCCGGCAGCTCGATCGCCGAGATCGCCAAGGTCACGATCTTTCTCACCCATATCGGCGACCGCGTCGCCATCAATCCGATCCGCCAGGCCTGGTTCCGGCGCGCGAAGCCGGCCAGCACCCTGGTCGAAGTGAGCGCCCTGGTGCATCCAGGCGCGCGGATCGAAATCGAGGCGATCGCCAGAATCGCCCCCATCCGTCAGTGACCAGAGGACCCGTTTCCATGCGCAGCATCACCTATCCCCTCGCGGTCGAGGGCGTCGTCACCCGTGTCATCGAATGCGGCAAGGGGCCGGCGGTCGTCTTCGTCCATGGCCTGGGCGCGCGCTGCGACCGTTTCGCCGAGACCGTGGCCCGTTACGGCAACAAGGGCTTCCGCGCCATCACCTATGACCTGCCGGGTCACGGCCTGGCGCAGAAGGGGGCCGGCGGCCCGGCCGACGTGCCGGCCCTGGCGCGCTATCTGCTGGCCCTGCTCGATGCGCTGGAGATCGAGACCGCGATCCTGGTCGGCACGTCCCTGGGCGGCCATATCGCCGCCTATGCCGCGACCCTGGCGCCTGCGCGCGTGCCCGGCCTCGGCCTGATCGGCGCCCTCGGCATCGCGCCCATGGCGATCGAGACCGCCCGCGGCATCCAGCGGAACGTGAAAGCGACCTCGATCGCCGAAATCACCGGCAAGCTGCAATTCGTCATCGCCGATCCCGCCCTGGTCACGCCCGAGCTGATCGAGGAGGAATGGCGCATCAACACCTCGCCCGGCGCCAACGAGAGCTTCGTCCGCCTCGGCAATTATCTGGTCGACGGGATCGAGAAGGATTATGTGGCGGAGAAGCTCGCCGCCCTCTATCCGCCGGAAAAGCTCCTGCTGATCTGGGGCGCCCTGGACAAGGCGGTTCCCCTCTCGGTCGGCGAGGAATGCCGGACGTTGCTGAAGGGCCCGGAACTCGCCCTGGTCGAGGGTGCCGGCCACGCCCCCTATTTCGAGCAGCCGGAGCGTTTCGACGCCGTGCTCGAACCCTTCCTGGCCGGCCTGGCCTGATTGCGAGGCCGGGGCGGCCATGGTGCCCGCCCCGGCCCGCCTTCAGGACGCGACCCTGTACGTCCGCGCCGAGGCCCAGATCAATCCTGTTCCGCGGCGAAATCGGCCCGCGCCTTGCGCGCCGTCCGGAAGGCCTCGACACCGGCAGGGATGCCGCAATAGACGGCGATCTGGATCAGCGCGGCGCGCAATTCGTCATCGGTCAGGCCGTTGCGCAACGCGCCCTTGAAGTGGATCTCGAACTCGTGCATCCGGCCGAGGGCGGCGGTCATGCCGAGGTTCAACAGGCTGCGCTGCTTGCGGTCCAGGCTCTCGTCGGTCCAGCACAGACCCCAGCAATATTCGCCGACGACATCCTGAAACGGCTTGGAGAAGTCGTCGGCCCCGGCCAGCGCCCGGTCGACATAGTCGTCGCCCAGCACCGCCCGGCGTACCGCCATGCCGCGCTCGCGCAGTTCATCGTCCATCGTTCGTCCCTTTCCTTCAGGCCCCAGCCGCAGCGGCTTCGAGCTCGGCGAGCAGGCGGTCGGCAATGGCGGCCGCCTCGGCCAGATGCTCGCGGCAGGCGGCGGCGGCCCGCGCCGGATCCCGCGCCCGGATCGCCTCGTAGATCGCCCGCAAGCGCGCCGGCCCGGTGACCGCCCGCCCCGTCGACGCGGTGGTCATGGCCCGCAGCCGGCTGATCCGGCCGTTCAGGCGCTGCACCACCTCCCAGGCGACATGCTTGCCGCCGCTGAGGAAGATCACTTCGTAGAACCGGGTCGAGGCGTGCAGGGTTGCGCGCGGGTCGCCCTTGGCGAAAGCGGCCTCGATATTGTCCAGCGCCTCCCCCAGCGCCGCCACTGCCGCCGCGTCCGCCCGCTCGGCGCAGGCAGCGACGGCGGCCGCTTCGAGCAACGTGCGGATCTCGTAGATCTCGGCGGCGCTGGCCCGGTCGAGGATGGCGACGATCGGCCCCTGCTTCGATTTGGTGTCGACCAGCCCCTCCGTCTCGAGGTGACGCAGGACTTCCCGCACCACCGAGCGGCTGACGTCCAGGCGCTCGCACAGGGTGCGTTCCACCAGCCGTTCTCCCGGCTTGAAGCGCAGATCGATGATGGCCGCCCGCATGCGCTCCAGCGCCAATTCGCGGAGCGTGCGGGGCGGACGGTCGATCCGCAGCACATCGGCATCATCGCCCCGGTCTTCGAGTGCAGGTTGCGTCTGGTCCGTCATGCTCCGGTTATAGCCCGTCAAAGAGGCCCTCCCCAAGTATCGTCGCCACGGCTTCCGGTTCGGTGGTCGGCAAAAGACCGTTGACACATGTCTGTTGGTATACCGTAAGATCATCGGACAAGATAGCGTAAACGAGAGACCACCATGCCGCTTCAGATCCGCAAGACCGTGCTCTACCGGGAGACGACCCTGATCGAGGGCGGGCGGGCTGCGGCGCGGCCCCTGCAGCTCATCGCCGCCGCCGCGGTGGTCACCAGCCCCTGGGCCGGGCGCGGCTTCGTCGAGGACCTGAAGCCCGAGATCAGTGCGGCGGCCCCGGTGCTCGGCGAGTTGCTGACTGGCATGATCCTGGACGCCGCCGGCTCCGGCGACGCGGTCGAAGGCTACGGCAAAGCCGCCATCGTCGGCACCGACGGCGAGGTCGAGCACGCCTCGGCCCTCATCCACACGCTTCGCTTCGGCAATCATTACCGGCACGCCGTCGGGGCGAAGAGCTACCTCTCCTTCACCAACATCCGCGGACCGGCCAATGCGCCGATCATGATCCCTCTGATGGACAAGAACGACGCCGGCCGCCGGTCCCACTACCTCACCATCCATTTCTCGATCACCGATGCCCCTGCCCCGGACGAGATCGTGATCGCACTGGGGGCCTCCATCGGCGGCCGCCCGCATCACCGGATCGGCGACCGCTATCAGGACCTCGAGGAACTCGGGCATGACCACGACAATCCCGCGGCCGTCTAGGACCGCGCGCGGCACCGCCTGTTTCGAGCGGGGCGCAGGCAGCCCGATCGTGTTCATCCACGGCGTCGGCATGAATGCCGAGGCCTGGGAACCGCAGATGGACTTCTTCGCCGCCGATCACCGGGTGATCGCGCTCGACATGCCCGGCCATGGCGAGACCCCCCCGCTGCCGGGCACGCCCGGCCTCGACGACTATGTCGCCTGGGCAGCGGCCGCGATCGAGGACCTGGGCGCGGCGCCCTGCGACCTGGTCGGCCATTCGATGGGCGGCCTGATCGTCACGGGTCTCGCCCTCGCCCGCCCCGATCTCGTGTCCCGGGTCGCGGCCCTCAACGCCGTCTACGACCGGGAGGATGCGGCCCGCGCCGCCGTGCAGGCCCGGGCCGCGGAAATCGTGGCGAGCGGCGACGCCGGCGACGTGGAAGCCCCCCTCCGCCGCTGGTTCGGGGCCACTGCCGAGCCCCGGCATCGGGCCCTGGTCGAGCGGGTCCGAGGGTGGCTGGCCGCCGTGCCGCCGGCAGGTTACGCCACCGCCTACCAGGTTTTCGCCATCAGCGACCGCGCCCATGTCGGCCGCCTGCCTGGGCTCGCCTGTCCGGCCCTGTTCCTGACCGGCGAACTGGACCCCAATTCGACTCCGGCCATGAGCGAGGCCATGGCCGACGCAGCCCCTTTCGGCCGGGCCGTGATCATGGCCGGGGAGCGCCACATGCTCAATCTCACCGCGCCAGCGGAAACCAATCGAATCCTGGCCGAGCATTTCGCCCGGCCGCTTCAAGCGATCCGGCAACCGGCGGGACGCTGATCCGATCCCGACCGAGGAGTTCGACGACCATGGCCATGACCTTCTCTCTCTTCGTGCATATGGAACGGTTCGATCCGAACCAGAGCCACGACGAGATCTACGAGCAGTTCATCGAACTCTGCACCATGGCCGACGCCGGCGGCTTCGAAATGATCTGGGTGGGCGAGCACCATGCGATGGACTTCACCATCGCGCCCAATCCCTTCGTCCAGATCGCCGACCTCGCCCATCGCACCCACCGGGTCCGGCTCGGCACTTCGTCGATCGTCGCCCCCTTCTGGCACCCGATCAAGGCCGCGGGCGAAGCCGCGATCACCGACATCATCACTGGCGGCCGCCTGGAACTGGGCATCGCCCGGGGCGCCTATTCCTTCGAATACGAACGCCTGCTGCCCGGGCTGGACGCCAAGGAAGCGGGGCTGCGGATGCGCGAGCTGGTACCGACCCTGCGACCGCTCTGGGCCGGCAACTACACCCACGACGGCCATTACTGGAAATTCCCGAAATCGAGCTCGGCGCCGAAACCCCTGCAGGACCAGGGACCGCCGATCTGGATCGCTGCGCGTGATCCCGCCAGTCACAAGTTCGCGGTCGAAAGCGGCTGTAACGTCCAGGTGACGCCTCTCGGCCTCGGCGACGAGGAAGTCGTCAGCCTGATGGAGCGCTTCAATACCGCCTGCGCCAACGCCCCGCAGGTGAAGCGCCCGAAGATCATGGTCTGCCGGCACCTCTTCACCGGCGAGACCGAGGCTGAACTCGAACAGGCCGGCCGAGACCTCAGCCGTTTCTATTGTACTTTCGACGCCTGGTTCAAGAACCAGCGGCCGGTCGACCACGGCATCATCGAGCCGATGACCGATGCGGATTGCGCCACCCTGCCCCAATACGCGCCCGAGAAGATGCGCGCCAACAACATCGTCGGCACGCCCGACGAGGTGATCACGCGCCTGAAACAATATGAAGCCTGGGGTTACGATCAGTTCAGCTACTGGATCGACACCGGCATGTCGCACGCGGTGAAGAAGAAGGCCCTCGCCCGCTTCATCGACCGCGTCCTGCCCGCCTTCGCGTGAGGACCGCCATGACCCGCTTCCAGCTCTATATCGACGGCTGTTTCGAGGATGGTGCGCGCCGCTTCGACAGCCTGGATCCCGCGACCGGCGCCCCCTGGGCCGACATGCCGGCGGCCGGCGCCGCCGATGTCGACCGGGCCGTGTGCGCCGCCCATCGCGCCTTGACCGAACCCGCCTGGGCCGGCCTGACCCCGACCCAGCGCGGCAAGCTGATCCAGCGGCTCGCCGACCTGCTCGCCCGCGACGCCCAGTCCCTGGCCGAGATCGAGACCGCCGACACCGGCAAGATCATCCGCGAGACTTCGGCCCAAGTCGGTTACACCGCCGATTACTATCGCTACTTCGCCGGTCTCGCCGACAAGATCGAAGGCAGCCACCTGCCGATCGACAAGCAGGACATGGAAGTCTGGCTGCGGCGCGAGCCGATCGGCGTCGTCGCGGCCGTGGTGCCGTGGAATTCCCAGCTCTTCCTCGCCGCCGTGAAGCTCGGCCCGGCGCTCGCCGCTGGTTGCACCGTCGTCCTCAAAGCGTCGGAGGACGCTCCCGGGCCGTCGCTCGCCTTTGCCCGCCTGGTCCACGAGGCCGGCTTCCCGCCCGGCGTGATCAATGTGATCACCGGCTTCGGCGACGAATGCGGCGGCACGCTCACCCGCCATCCCCTGGTCGCCCGCATCGCCTTCACCGGCGGCCCCGAGACCGCGCGCCGGGTGGTGCATAATTCGGCGGACAATCTCGCCTATACGACCCTGGAGTTGGGCGGCAAGTCGCCGGTCCTGGTCTTCGACGACGTCAATGTCGAGAGTGTCACCAATGGCGTCGTCGCCGGTATTTTCGCCGCGACCGGCCAGAGCTGCGTCGCCGGTTCCCGCCTGCTCGTCCAGCGCGGCGTGAAGGACCGCTTCCTCACCCGCCTGATCGAAAAGGCCGAGGCGATCCGGATCGGCGATCCCCGGCTGATGGAGACAGAGATCGGCCCCCTCGCCACCGCGCGGCAACGCGAGCGGATCGAGACCGTGGTCGCCCAGAGCATCGCCGGCGGCGCCCAGCTGCTGACCGGCGGCGCGCGGCCCGGGGGGCTGTCGGGCTTCTATTACCAGCCGACCATCCTCGACTGTTCGCAGGCGCCCAAGGCCGCCAGCCTGGCCCAGGAATTGTTCGGCCCCGTGCTCTCGGTCCAGACCTTCGACACCGAGGAAGAGGCGGTGCGGCTCGCCAATGACACCGCCTTCGGCCTCGCCGCCGGCGTGTTCACCACCCATGTCGGCCGGGCGCACCGGATGATCCGGGCGCTCCGCTCCGGAATCGTCTGGGTCAATACCTATCGCGCCGTCTCGCCCATCGCGCCTTTCGGCGGTTATGGCCAGTCCGGTCTCGGCCGCGAGGGCGGACTGCAGTCTGTGCTCGACTACACCCGCACCAAGACGGTCTGGGTCCGCACCAGCGACGATCCGATCCCCGACCCCTTCGTGATGCGGTGACGGCGATGATCTACGAGATGCGCAGCTATTGCCTGAGGAACGGCACCGTTCCCGAATACCTGAAGGTGGTCGAGGAAAAGGGCATCGCCATCCAGAGACGCCACCTCGGCGAACTGGTGGGTTACTTCTTCTCCGAGATCGGCCCCTTGAATCAGATCGTGCACCTCTGGGCTTTCCCGAGCCTCGACGAGCGCGAGCGCCGCCGGGCCGCCCTGATGGCCGACCCGGCCTGGCGCGACTTCCTGCCCTCGATCCGCGACCTGATCGTCGAGGGCGAGAACAAGATCCTGAAACCGGCCCCGTTCTCGCCCCTGGGTGGGACGAGGCCGATCCCACAACCATAATCGGATGGAACGCCGTTTCGACACTGGACCGCTGGAGAAGACGACATGATGAAGAAATTGATGCTCGCCGGTCTGATGGCCGCGGCTTTCACCCTTCCGGCCGAGGCCGAACAACTGGTCTTCACCAGTTGGGGCGGCACCACCCAGGACGCGCAGCGCGACGCCTGGGCCAAGCCCTTCACCGCCGAGACCGGCATCCCCGTGCTGATGGACGGCCCGACCGACTACGGCAAGCTGAAGGCCATGGTCGAGAGCGGCAACGTAAGCTGGAACGTCGTCGACGTCGAATTCGACTTCGCCGTCCAGGCCGCCCGCGACGGCCTGATCGAGCCGATCGACTTCTCGGTCGTCAAGCGTGACGAACTCGATCCCCGCTTCACCACCGACCATGCGGTTGGCAGTTTCTATTTCTCTTTCGTCATCGGCTACAACGCCGACAATCTGAAGGAGGCGCCGAAGACCTGGGCTGACGTCTTCGACACCAAGAGGTTCCCCGGCAAGCGCACCTTCTACAAATGGTCGACCCCGGGCACCCTCGAGATCGCCCTGCTCGCGGACGGCGTCCCGCCCGAGAAGCTCTATCCGCTCGATCTCGACCGGGCCTTCGCCAAGCTCGACACCATCAAGGACCAGATCGTGTGGTGGGGCACCGGCGCCCAGTCGCAGCAATTGCTCGCCTCGGGTGAGGTGAACCTCGGCCAGTTCTGGAACGGCCGCATCTTCGCCCTGCAGAAGACCGGCGTGAACGCCCAGATGTCGTGGGAGCAGAACGTCGCCGCCGCCGACGCCCTGGTGGTGCCGAAGGGCGCCCCGAACAAGGACAAGGCGATGGCCTTCCTCGCCATGGCGACCAGCGCCAAGGGCCAGGCCGACATGGCCGCCGCCAGCGGCTATGCCCCGGTCAACGTGAAGTCGGACGCGCTCATGGACGAGGCGATCCGTGCCACCCTGCCCGGTGCCCATGCCGCCCTCCGTGTCGATGTCGACATGAAGTATTGGGCGGAGCATCGTGACGAGATCGCCACGCGCTGGTACGCCTGGCAGTCGAAGTAATCACCAAGGGCTCCCCTCCTGCGTCGGCGCCACCTGCCTTCGAGCGGGCGGACCGGCCAGGCGGGGAGCCGCCCCGATCCGGGGGCCTGCGATGGCGGGAGCGCGTGGATGACCAGAGACCTCGATTGGAAGAACCTGCGGCTGGCGGTGCCCGCGCTCGCCTTGCTCGCGGTCTTCTTCGTCGTCCCTGTCGTCACCCTACTGCTGCGCAGCGTGACGGAGCCGGAACCCGGCCTCGGCAATTACGCCGAGCTTCTGGCGACGCCGACCTACGGCCGCGTCCTCTTCAACACGTTCCTGGTCTCGACCATCGTCACCCTGGTCACCCTGCTGCTGGCCTATCCGGTCGCCTGGATGCTGGCGATCATGCCGCAACCCCTCGGCCGGATCGTCTTCGGCGTGGTCGTGCTCTCGATGTGGACCAATCTGCTCGCCCGCACCTACGCCTGGATGGTGCTGCTCCAGCGCACCGGCGTGATCAACAAATGGCTGATGGCGGCGGGCCTGATCGACGAGCCCCTGCCCCTCGTGAACAATCTGGTCGGGGTTACCATCGGCATGGTCTACATCATGCTGCCCTTCATGATCCTGCCGCTGCAGACGACCCTGCGGGCGATCGACCCCGCCGTGTTGCAGGCGGCGTCCCTGTGCGGCGCGACCCGCCTGCAATCCTTCGTCCGGGTGCTGCTGCCCTTGTCCCTGCCCGGGATCGCGGCCGGCGGCATCATGGTCTTCGTCATGTCGCTCGGCTATTTCGTGACCCCCGCCCTGCTCGGCGGTACGGCCAACATGATGCTGGCGGAATTCATCGCCCAACTGGTGCAGACCTTCCTGAACTGGGGCCTGGGCGCGGCCGCCGCCTTCATCCTGCTCGTCGTCACGCTCGGCATCTATGCGCTGCAGCTGCGCTTCGTCGGCGACGGCCTGCCCGGCAGGGTCAAGGGGTGACGCCATGCTGCTGACCTATGCCCGTCTCGGTTCCTGGCGCTGGGTACTGCTCGGCCTCACCCTGCTCGTCACCCTCTACCTGCTGCTGCCCATCGTCTTCATCGTCGCTCTCTCTTTCGGCTCGTCGCAGTGGATGATCTTCCCGCCGCCGGGCTGGACCCTGCGCTGGTACGAGGCCCTGGCCGAAGACCCGCGCTGGCTGGAAACGGCGCTCACCAGCCTGGAGGTCGGCGTGCTGGTCGCCGCCCTGTCGGTCGCGCTCGGCCTCGCCGCCGCCTTCGCCCTGGTGCGCGGCAGGTTTCGCGGCCGCCAGGTGCTCCGCCTGGTCTTCCTCACCCCCATGGTGCTGCCGGTGGTGATCTTCGCCGTCGCCGTCTATGGCTTCTATCTGCGTCTCGGCCTGAACGGCACGCTGCTCGGCTTCGTCCTGGCCCATACCGTGCTCGCCTTCCCCTTCGCCGTGTTGACGATCTCGAACGCGCTGGCCCAGTTCGACCCCTCGATCGAGGACGCCGCGATCTTGTGCGGGGCCTCGCCCTTGGCGGCCAAATGGAGGGTGACCCTGCCGAACATCCGCCTGGGGCTGATCTCGGCCGCGATCTTCTCCTTCCTGATCTCCTGGGACGAAGTGGTGGTGGCGATCTTCATGGGTTCCCCCACCCTGCAGACGCTGCCCGTCCACATCTGGGGCATGTTGCGCCAGGACCTCAGCCCGGCGGTCGCCGCCGCCTCCTCGATCCTGGTCGGCATCACCCTCGTCCTGATGCTCGTCGCCGCGTTGCTCACCCGGAAGTCCAAGGCATGACCGATCCCTTCCTCCACGTCGACGAACTACGCATGGCTTACGGCCATGTCACCGCGGTCGATCACGTGTCGATCGAAATCCCGAAGGGGGAATTCCTCACCTTCCTCGGCCCCTCGGGCTCGGGCAAGAGCACGACCCTCTATGCCATCGCCGGCCTCCTGGAGCCGACCGGCGGCGACATCCGGCTCGAAGGCCGCTCGATCCTGAAGACGCCACCGCATCGCCGCAACATGGGCATGGTGTTCCAGCGCTATACCCTGTTCCCCCATCTGACGGTGGCCGAGAATGTCGCCTTTCCCTTGCGCGTGCGCGGCTGTCCCGGCGCCGAGGTCGACGCCAAGGTGAAGGCGATGCTGGCCCTCGTCCGGCTGGAGAAATTCGCCGACCGTCTGCCGGCCAAGCTCTCGGGCGGCCAGCAGCAGCGGGTGGCGCTCGCCCGCGCCCTCGCCTATGACCCGCCCGTGCTGTTGATGGACGAACCCCTCTCCGCGCTCGACAAGAAGCTGCGGGAGGAAATCCAGGTCGAGATCCGCCGCATCCACCGCGAGACCGGCGTCACCATCCTCTATGTCACTCACGACCAGGAGGAAGCCCTGCGGCTCTCCGACCGGATCGCCCTGTTCAACGCCGGACGGATCGAGCAGATCGGCACCTGCGCCGATCTCTACGCCCGGCCGGACAGCCATTTCGTCGCCGCCTTCATCGGCGATTCCAATTTCCTGAGCGGCACGATCGAGTCCGTGGAAGGGCCGATGGCCAGTGTGGTCCTGCCCGATGGCAGCCGCCGCCGCGGCACCCTCGGCCGCGGTGCTAAGGCCGGCCCCGGCATGACGGCGGAACTGATGGTCCGGCCGCGCCGGATCGTGGTCGCCGACGAGGGCCTCGCGGTCAGGATCGACGATTGCACCTTCCTCGGCGACGACCTCGTGATCCAGGCGGAATGCCACTGGGGGCAGGAACTCTGGTTCCGCGCCCCCCTCGCCCTCGCCGGCCAGTTTACCCCCGGCACGATCGCTCGGGTGAATTGGGCCGAGGAAGACGCGCTCGTCTTCCCGACACACACTGTTCAGGTGTAAATCGGCGTCGCCGTTTGCTTCCCATCAGCGCTGCCGCCCGCGCAGGCGCACCTCCGCCAGCCCGATCGGATCCGCCGCGATCTCGCCCGCCAGGCGAAGTAATCCGAGGCTTCTCTCTCAGACGAGATGCCTGCCGACGGCACGCTTGACGATGCTCTTCAGCCACTCGATCTCCGGGTCCCGGTCGCGCCGCCTGTTCCACACCATGACGAGTTCGAGATCCGGAATGGGCAGCGGGCAAGGGGCGATCTGCAACGGCATGGAATGCGCCGCCATGTTGGCGAGGCTCCTCGGCAGCAGCACGATGCAGTTCGACTGGACGGCGATGAGCGGCAGCACCGTGAAATCCGAGGTCCGGATCCGGTCGAACTGCTCGATGCCGCGCTTGATCAGGAAGGAATGCTCGAGGCTGGCGTGGAACCGCAGGTCCAGGTGAAAGCTGGCATGGGCGCGGCTCAGATATTGCTCGACCGTCAGGCCCTGGCGAAACTCCTCGTCGTCGTCTCGCGCCATGCAGACGAGGGGTTCGCTGATCAGGGGCTCGAAGGCGAATTCCTTCGGCGCCCGGGTGACCTCGGGACTTCCGGCCTGGACGATCCGCCACGGTGAGATGATCAGGTCGACGGTCTCGTTCCGGAGATCGTCGATCGAGGCTTCGCGAGCCGTGACGATCTGGACCGAGATGCCGGGGGCTTCGCCCTCGAGCATCCTCGCCATGAAGGGCGCGGTGATCGCCGCGACATAATCCGCCGTGGCGATGCGGAACGTGCTCCTCGACGTCGCCGGGTCGAAAGCCTCGGCATCGACGACACCTCGAATGGCGTCGAGCGCCTGTTCCAGCGGCTCGATCAGGCTGGCCCCCTTGGCCGTCAGGCGCATGTCGCGACCATCCTTCACCAGAAGCTCGTCGCCGAAATGCGCGCGCAGCTGCTTCAAGTTGTTGGATATCGCCGACTGCGTCACATGCAGTTCCTCGGCCGCCCTGGTCAGGTTCCGGTGCCGCAATACCGCGCGGAGCGTCGGCAGCAGATTGAGGTTCACCGTTCTCAGATTGCGCTCGGGTCCCGGCATCGCCCCTCCCAGTCATCACGAAATGTGATGGATCGGATCAGAACTCAAAAGTTCCGGTGGCTGTCAAGTTCATGCCTTCCTGTCCCTAACAAAAACAGTCCTACTGGGAGGAAAGCAGCATGACTGTCGCCGCCAAGATCGTTCCCGCCGAAATTCCGACCGAAGCGGAGTTGCTGGAGAGGGCCCGCGCCCTCACCCCCGTGCTGCGCCAGCGCGCGGCCCGGACGGAGGAAAACCGCAGGGTCCTCGACGAGACGATCGCCGATTTCGTCGCCGCGGGCTTCTACCGGATCCTGCAGCCGGCTGCCTATGGCGGCTATGAAATGTCGCCGCTGACCCTGTTCAAGGTCGTGATCGAACTCGCCAAGGGCTGCCCGTCGAGCGCCTGGTGCCTGTGCCTGATCACGGTGCACAATTGGGAAGCCGCGCTGATGGACCCGCGCGCGGCGGAAGACCTGTGGGGCAAGGACCCGAATACCCGCTTCTCGTCGTCCTACGCGCCTTTCGGCAAGGTCACCAAGGTCGAGGGCGGCTATCGCCTGTCGGGCCGCTGGATGTGGTCGAGCGGGTCCGATCATTGCTCCTGGGTGATCCTGGGCGGCGTCGTCCCGGGTGACGGGACGGAAGCCATGCCCGACCTTCGTGCCTTCCTGGTGCCGCGCGGCGACTACCGGGTGGAAGATGTCTGGCATGTGCTGGGGCTCAAGGGCACCGGCTCCAACGACATCGTCGTCGAGGATGCCTTCATTCCCGAGCACCGTAGCCACCAGTTCGCCCATTCCTTCTTCATGGCCGATCCCGGGCGCGCCACCTTCACCTCGCGCAACTACCGCTACTCTTTCGGCACGATCTTCGCCTACAGCCTGGCGATCGTGACCATCGGCATGGCGGAAGGGGCGCGCGCCTGTTTTACCGAGGACATGAAGGTGCGCCTCGCCGCCTATGACGGCGCCAAGGCGATGGAAGACCCCTTCGTCCGCCAGCGCCTGGCCGAGGCGGACGCCATCATCCGTGGCCTGCGCGCCCGGCTCGAAGGCAATTTCGCCGAGATGGACGCCCTGATCGACGCCGGCGAGGACCTGCCCCTGGACCTCCGCGTGCGCAACAAGTGGGATGCCCAATATATCGCGAAGGAAGCCCAGCGCGCGATCGAGCTGCTGTTCAAGGCGAGCGGCGCCCGCGGCCTGAAACTGGACAGCCCGATGCAGCGCTTCTTCCGGGACGTCCACGCCGCCTCCAACCACGCCTTCCTCAATGCCGACAAGGGCTCCCTCAATGCCGGCATGGTCGCGCTGGGCGGGGGGACTTCGGACTTCGCGCTGTGAGCGCGCAGACGGAAACCGCGACCCGGCTGCGGGAGGCCATGCGCCGGACGATCTCCCCCGTGGGGATCGTCACCGTCGACACGCCCGAGGGGCCGCGGGGCATGACCCTGACCGCCTTCCTCTCGCTGTCGATGGCACCGCCGAGCGTGGCCTTCGCCGTCAACACCAGGGCACGGATCCATCCGCATCTGAAGGTCGGCGCGCGTCTGTGTCTCAACATCCTCGGTGAAGGCGATGTCCCATCGGCGCGCGCCTTCGGCGGCGAGGTTGCGGTGGAGCGGCGTTTCGAGGCGGGGGACTGGCGGATGCGCGCCGGGGATCAGCCCTCCCTCGGCAGCGCCGTGGCTTCGCTCCAGCTCGAGGTCACGTCCTGCGCGGCTCATGGCAGTCACGAGCTGTGTACCGCGAAGGTTACCAATGTCGAACTCGGGCCCTCGCAGATGCCGCTGCTCTACGGACACGGCCAATACATGAAACTCGCTGACCTGACCCCGGCATAAGCGGGGCGGGGCAGATCACCTCGGGAGGAACAACCATGACTTCGATCAGCCTTGGATACATCGGCCTCAGCGTCACCGACGTCGACGCCTGGCGGCGCTATCTGTCGGCCTTCACCGGCGCGATGGAGGGCGCGCGCGCGGCCTCCGGCGCCGCCCGCTTCCGCCTCGACGATCACGCCTGGCGCATTTCCGTCGAGCAGGGTGATCTGGACGACCTCGGTTACATGGGGCTCGAGGTGCAGGACGCGCCGGCCCTCGACATGCTGCGGAACCGCCTCGCGGCGGCCGGGGTCGCCTTTACCGAAGGGACGGAGGCGCAGCGCGGCGAACGGGGCGTCATGGGCCTGATCCTCACCCAGGATCCGTCGGGCATCCCGCTCGAGATCTACTATGGCCCGACCATCCTCTCGAACGAGCCCTTCGCCTCGCCGACGGGAACACGTTTCGTCACCGGCGAACAGGGCCTCGGCCATCTCGCCCTCGCCTCCGACAAGGGCCCGGAATGTCATGCCTTCTATGTCGGGGCCCTCGGCTTCCGGCAGGCGGACATGATCCGGATGCGCATGACCGACGATTTCGCCCTCGATCTCGAATTCTTCTATGGCAATCCACGGCATCACACGCTGGCGCTGGCGCCGCTGCCGTTCCCGCCGCCGAAGCGCATTCACCACCTGATGTTCCAGGTCGAGGAGTTCGACCAGGTCGGCTATGCCCTCGACCGGACACGGCAGTGCGACGTGCAATTGACCCGCACGATCGGCCGGCATTCCAACGACAAGATGATCTCCTTCTATTGCTCGACCCCTTCCGGTTTCGAGCTGGAATACGGTTTCGGTGCCATCGAGATCCACGGGAGCGACTGGACCGTCGCCCGGCACGACCGCATCTCCGCCTGGGGGCACCACCTGGTCTGAAAACGTCGGCAAGCAGGAGACAATCTATGTCGAAGGACATCGTCAGCCGTTTCGTCGCGTTCGACGGCCTGAATATCCACTATCACGAGGCCGGCGCGGGACCGGCCCTGATCTTCATTCACGGCGGGGGGCCCGGCGCTTCGGGCCTTTCCAATTTCTCGCGCAACGTCGAAGCCTTCGCCGAGCGATACCGTGTCTTCGCGATTGACCTGCCCTGTTACGGCAAGTCCACCAAGCTTCGCATCACGGAGCCGCTGTGGACCTTCTATGGCCGGGTCATCGCCCGTTTCATCGAAGTCCTGGAACTCGGCAAGGCCCATCTGGTCGGCAATTCGGCGGGCGGCGCCGCCAGCCTGAAATGCGCGCTCGACTATCCCGAAAGGGTCGAGCGCCTCGTCCTCATGGGGCCGGGCGGCGGTTATTCCCTGTTCGAGAAGCAGCCGAGCGACGGCATCCTGTCCCTGGTTACCTTCTATTTCCCGCCCGGCCCGTCGCTGGCGCGCATGCGCGAGTTCGTCAAATATCTGGTCTTTGATCCCTCGACCCTGACGGACGAATTGCTTCAGCAGCGCGTGGATACGGCGTCCGACCCCGAGACGGCCGAATACATGCCGCTGCGCGCCGGGCCGAACATGCCGCCCATCGAGGAGCTGTGGCGCGAACGGCTCGACCGCCTGCCCCACGAGACCCTGATCATCTGGGGGCGGGAAGACCGGGTCAATCCGATGGACCAGGGCCTGATCCTGGCCCGCCAGATTCCGAACGCCCGCCTCCTCGTCGTCCCGAAATGCGGGCACTGGGTTCAGTGGGAGAAGGCGGACGAATTCAACCGGACCGTCCTCGCCTTCCTCGAGAACTGATCGTGCCGGGTGGCGACGCCTCGCCACCCGCGCACCGCACCGTCGTGAAAACGAATGCAGCCGTCAGAAAAGCAGGATCCTGCTCGCCGAAGGCCGGCGATCGTGTCAATCGACCGGCGGGGTGCGCTCATCCCAACCTGGATGGGACGAGCCTGGCATCTCCTGTCGAGCGACAGATCCGCCACGATCCGCTCGAGCTTGACGTTCTCCTCCTCGAGCTGCTTCATCCGCTTCGTCTCGGAAGGCATCAAGCCGTCTTCCACAGGGGCTGGCGCTACAGGACGCAAGAGATTACTGACACGCGGAAAGTCTCTCCGTCGCCCGGGCCGTGCCACGTCCTCCCGGTGTGATCGATTCCCGACGGAGCCGGTGCGGTCGAACCGTTTGACCGCGAGGCCGGCAGGACGCGATCATCCCCGTCTCACCCAATGAAACGGCGCGGCAAGAGACGCGTTTCCTCTTCGGCCCGACTCGCCAATGATGCGCGGGCGACCGCCGGTCGCGCAGGGACCAGACAAGTGACAGTCAGCAGGAATCCAGAAAACATGTCCGAGCAGGTTCACCCGACCCTGGCCACGCGGCTGCGCAATGCCTATGCCGCCGGCCCCGTGCCCCCCCTCCGCGACGGGCTGGAGCCGACCGATGCCGCCGGGGCCTATGCGGTGCAGCGCCTCAACACCGAACATTGGGTCGGACAGGGCCGGCGCATCACCGGCCGCAAGATCGGCCTGACGGCCAAGGCGGTGCAGGCGCAACTGGGGGTCGACCAGCCGGATTACGGCGTCCTGTTCGACGACATGGCGATCGACGACGGCGGTACCCTGTTCGCCTCCAAGGTGCTGCAGCCCAAGGCCGAAGCCGAGATCGCCCTGGTGATGGAGAAGGACCTCGATGATCCCGAGGCCGGTATCCACGACGTGATCCGTGCCGCCGCCTATGCCCTGCCGGCGATCGAGATCGTCGACAGCCGCATCGCCGACTGGAAGATCACCTATGCCGACACGGTGGCGGACAACGCCTCGTCGGCCTTCTATGTCCTCGGCCGCGAGCCCCGGCTGCTCGCCGGGCTGGATCTTCTGACCTGCGGCATGGTGCTGGAGATCGACGGCACCATCGTCTCCCTCGGCGCCGGGGCCGCCTGCCTCGGCCACCCGCTGGTCGCCGCCGCCTGGCTGGCACGCACCCTGAGCCGGCTCGGCGACGGGCTCCGCGCCGGCGACGTTGTGCTCACGGGAGCCCTCGGCCCCATGGTCGCCCTGAAGCCGGGAAACATCGTGCGTACAGCGATCGGCGGCCTGGGCGCGTGCGGCTTCGTCTATCGCGACGATCGCGTGTGAAGTGGAAGGGCGCCAGGCTCAGCGCTTGGCGGCCTTGCGCCGCGGCTTCTTGGCCCCGTCGCCCGCCCCCTTCGCGGCGGGGGCGGGTGCCGGCTCCGCCTCCCGGGTAGCGCCGGCACCGATATAGGTCGAACCGTAGGACGCGGCGACCCGTGCGGTCTGGTCGTAGATGCCGGTGAGCAGGGTCAGGACCCGCCGCATTTCCACCAGGACACGGGGAAAATCATCGAGATGGCTGAGTTGGGGCAGCAGCAGCTCGCGCCGAAGCTCGGCATAGAGTTCCGTCATGTCGAGGCCCTTGGGCGTGACCGAGAAGGTGAAGGCGGTCCCCGACCGCTCCTTCTTGATCAGGTCGAGGGCGACCAGCTTGCGCAGGCTGTACTGGACGTTCGGAATGTCTTCCCGGTTCAGGATGTTGGCGATGGTCGCCGTATCCTTGGGCCGGTCCTGCATGCGCACGACATGGAGGACCAGGAGCTCGCTGTAGGCGAGATCGTAGTTCGAGACGACTTGTGTGCACTGGGTCGCCCAGCGCCGGAACGCCTCGATCAGATGCATGGCCGCGAATTCGAACTCGGTCAGGCTCGCTTCTTCGACGGTCGCCCGCAAATGGCCGGGCCGGTTGCCCATCAGCAACTGATTCTCCCCGCTCATCCGAAATGCTTGAAGGTCCACTGTCGCACCATTCAGGACTTCATCATACATGCTTTCCGACTCTTCCGCCAAGGCTGCGAGAGTCGATCCCCCAGCCTGTCTACACCAACATGGGAGGCGGCGGAATAGCCATTTTATCGATATTATTCAATTGAAATTTCACATAATTCCAATTGCGATTCGATTCATGATCCGCGCTGAGTTATGATGCGCAGGTCTTCGGCAACCTCAGAGATATCATCATGATTCCCCGCCCCCTGCGCATCGGCCAGATCGTGCCGAGCTCCAACACCACCATGGAAAGCGAGGTCCCGGCGATCCTCCAGGCCCGCGCCGCGATCGCACCGGAACGCTTCACATTTCATTCTTCGCGCATGCGCATGAAGAAGGTGAACAAGGCCGAGCTCGAGGCCATGGACCGCGATTCCGACCGTTGCGCCGCCGAACTGGCCGATGCGCGGGTCGACGTCATCGGCTATGCCTGCCTGGTCGCCATCATGTCGATGGGCCGCGGCTATCACTGCCGTTCGGAAGAGCGCCTGCGCGCCGTCACCGCGGAAAACGGCGCCGAAACCCCGATCGTTACCAGCGCGGGCGCCCTGATCGGCGGCCTCGCCGCCCTCGGTGCCCGCCGCATCTCGCTGATCACCCCCTATATGAAGCCGCTGACGGCGATGGTGGTCGACTATATCGAGGCCGAAGGCGTCACCGTGAAGGACAGCGTGTCGCTCGAGATAGACGACAATCTGGCGGTCGGTGCCCGCGATCCCCTGGCCCTGGTCGAGATCGTCGACCGGCTGGACACCAAGGGGGTCGATGCCGTCGTCCTCTCGGCCTGCGTGCAGATGCCGTCGCTCGCCGCGATCGAGCCCGTGCAACGCAAGCTCGGGCTGCCCGTACTCTCGGCGGCGGTCTCGACCGCCTATCACATGCTGAAGGCACTGGGCCTGAAGGCCGAGGTGCCGGGGGCCGGTGCCCTGCTGTCCGGCCGCTACTGAAACAGGAAGGGGAGGCACCGCCTCCCCTTCTCCACCGGATCAGCCGTTGGTGAGGAAATCCATCACCAGACGGTTGAACCTGTCGCCGTGCTCGATCTGTGTCCAATGGCCGCAGCCGCCGAAGACATGAAGCTGCGCATGCCGGAGATAGCGGAACAGATCGAGCGAGGCGTGGAGCGGCACCACCCGGTCCTCGCGGCCGTGGATCACCATGACCTCGTTCTCGATGTCGCGCAGTTCCGCCACCGTGCGGCACTGCGCGTCGAGCCAGCGCTGGCGCGGCGTCGGGAAGAGCTGTCCCATCGCCTCGCGCACGCCGGGGCGCATCATCGCCCGGTAGCGGACTTCCGCCAGTTCCTCGGTGACCAGGCCCTGGTCGAACACCATGACCTCGATCAGGCGTTTCATGTTCTCGACTGACGGCTGGGCGCCCCACAGCACCTCGAGCTCGGCCGGCATGGCGAAGGGTGCGCCGCCGCTGCCCATCAGCACGGCCCGCTTCACCCGCTCGGGATGGCGCGCCAGCATGGCGAGGGTGACGGCGCCGCCGAAGGAATTGCCGACGAAATGGGCCGCCTCGATGCCCAGTCCGTCGAGCAGCGCCACCATCTGCTCGATCCAGGTATCCATGAAGCGGTAGGTGATGTCGGCCGGCCGTTCGGTATAGCCGAAGCCGACCAGATCGGGGGCGATCGCCCGGAAGCGCGCCGCCATCACCGGCAGCGTGCCGCGCCAGTTGGCCCAGCCGGAAACCCCGGCGCCGGAGCCGTGCAGCAGCACCACCGGCTCTCCGCTGCCGACGTCGTGGTAATTGGTCAGATAGCCGCCGGTCGAAAGTGCGGCGCCGATTTCGGGATTGTGCTCGCCCATCGTCTTCTCCGTTGCCGGGCTCAGAGGCCGGTTTCCGCCCGCTCGCGAGCCAGTGTGTCGATCACGGCATAAAGCACCGCCCGGGCCGACTTCAGGAGGTCCGGCACATAGGCGGCGCCCATGCCGCCGAGCCCTTCCTTGAAGGCGGGATCGCAGTTCTCCGGCGGCCAGGGGTAACCGATGCGGGCACAGGGAATGCCGAGCCGGCGGATCATCGCGCCGTCGGTCTGGCCGCCCATCGGCGGCACTGCCGGGTGGGGTGCACCTTCGACATGTTCCCAGCCGCGCAGCGCCGACTGCACGATCCAGTTGCCGCGGTCGGTGAAGCCGCCGGGCGTGGAACCATACATTTCCCAGCTCGCCTCGATTCCGGGATGTCGCGAGAGGATCTCGCGCATGCCCTCGGCGAATTGGGCGCGCACCTCGGCCGGGGTGGTGCGCGGGCTCACCCTGATGTCGAAGCAGATCTCGGTCGCCGCCGAGGGGAAGGCCGGGCGTTCGGGCCAGCCGGCCCGCAGCGAGGCGAGCCAACCATCCGCCTTGATGCCGCCCGAACTGTTCCGGGCGGTATAGCGCTGGATCCAGGCTTCGAGCTCTTCGATCATCGCCGCCGCCGGCACGATCGAGGAGCGGAAGCCCGGGGTGCCGCGGGCGATCCCGGCATAGCCGAGGGTGCCCCACACCGTCACCTTGAACCAGCACATGCCGGGCTCTTCGTTGAACACCACCCACCACGGCTTCATGATGATGGCATAGTCGGGCTGGCCGCCATGGGCGAGCAGGTGATAGACGCCGCTGCTCATGCCGTAATTGTTGCGCTGGGGCAGGCTGACCGGCATGCCGCCGCCGGCGAAGCCGAGCAGCAGGTCACCCTTCAGGGCGACACCCGAATCCTTCAGGGCGTGCACCACTTCGGTCAGGCTGGCCACCATGGCCTTGGGGTTGGAGGCACCGAGGCCGATCACCATGTCGCCTTCGATCCGCGCCTTGGGCACCATGTCGGCGCGCAGGCTGGGGCCGACCCAGGGAACGTCCTCGGTCTCGTCACCCTCGAGGTGGGTGTCGATCGGGGCATAGAGCAGCAGCGAGGCACCGCCGCCCGCGCCGCGCATCTCGCCCAACGCGTTGCCGGTCAGTTCGTTGACCGGCTGGTAGCGGGCATCGATGCCGACGACGTCGCGCATGTAACCCGCCATGAAGGTGCTGGCCGCACGCTCCCCGCCCGTCGGGCTGTGGATGTCGACCAGGTCGGCCAGCAGCCGCTTGAGACGCGCACCGTTCAACGCCTCGCAGGCGCGCTCGTAGAGCGCCTGCATCTCGGGCGTGAAGGGCAGGGGTGTGGTGGTGGTCGCGGACATGGTCAGGCTCCTTCCCCCAGGGCCGGCAGGCGCCAGCCGCCGGCGATGTCATGTACCCAGGCGGCGAGCGCCAGCGTCGCCTCGTCCTGGCCGACTGGACCGACGATCTGCGCCGAAACCGGTAATCCCCCTTCGCCCGCGGCGACCGGGAAGCCGGTGCAGGGCGTGCCGAGGAAGGTCCAGATGCGGCTGAACAGTGGATCGCCGGTCGACTCCAGCCCCTCCGGCGCGACCCCCGGGGCCGCCGGGGTGATGATGCCGGCGACCTGGGCGAAGACGCCGCGCAGGCGGTCGCGGCATTCGCGGGCCAGGGCATGGGCGGTCTGGATTTCTTCGGTCGTGGCGGCTGCACCCGCGGCGATCAGTTCGCGCAGCCGGGGCGACAGCAATTCGCCATGGCTCGCCGCCTCGGGCGCCAGATTGACCGAGGCCTCATAGGCCATGATCAGGGCCTGCGCCGCCGCCAGGGCGGTATATTCCGGCGGCAGATCGACCTCGATCACCTCGGCCCCGGCCGCCTTCAGCCTGGCCACGGTCTCGTCCATCGCCGCCCGCACCGCGGGTGAGGCCTGGTCCCACCAGGGGGTGCGGACATAGGCGAGCCGGGGTTTGTCCTTGATCGCCACCGGGCGCCACTGGCCGGCGACGCACAGCGCCCGGCCGATGAACTGGAAATCCTCGAAATCGCGGGCGAAGAAACCCAGCGTGTCGAGCGTGAGCGACAGCCGATGCGCGCCTTGATAGGAGAAGCGGCCATAGCTGGCCTTGAAGCCCAGGGTGCCGCAGAAGCTGGCCGGGCGGATGACCGAGCCCGCCGTCTGGGTGCCGAAGGCGGTCTGTACCTGGCAGTCGGCGACCGCGGCGGCCGACCCCGAGGAGGAACCGCCGGGCGTCCTGGCGGGATCGAGCGGATTTCGCGTCGGCCCCGGGGTATAGGTGGCGAATTCGGCCGTCACGGCCTTGCCCATGACCAGGGCGCCCGCCGCGCGCAGCCGCGCGACCGAGACCGCATCCGCGGCCGGACGGTGCCCGGCATAGATGGGCGAGCCGCAGGCGGTCGGCATGTCGGCCGTATCGATGATGTCCTTGACGCCGATCGTCAGACCCTTGAGGGGCAGGAGGTCCTGGCTGCGGTCGAGCCGCCGCGCCTCGCTCAGCACCTGTTCCGGGGCGAGGTAGGCCCAGGCGCGAACCTGGGCTTCCCGCGCCGCGGCGCGGTCGAGCTGTGCTTCTGCCAGGGCTTCGACCGTGGTCTCGCCCTGACGTACCCGGCGGATGGCTTCGGCCCCGGAAAGGCCGGCGAGCGGATTCAAGGTTGCGCCTCCGTCACCAGATCATGGCCCCAGATCTTGGGCGAGCCGTAGGACTTGACGTCCCAGGTCTCGTCGTCGATCAGCAGGCCGCCCCAGCCGTATTCGATGGCGAAGCCCGACGGCGTCTTGAAATAGAAGGACGTCATGTGATCGTTGCTGTGCCGGCCGAGCGTCATCACCAGCGGCACCTTGCGCTGCTGAACGATGTCGTAGGCGCGGCCGACGTCGTCGAGATCGGCGACCTCGATCATGATGTGGTGCAGCACCCCGCTCTTCATGCCGAAGCACTCGTTCATCAGCGCCAGGCTGTGATGCCGCGGATTGCAGTGGAGGAAGGTGGCATCGGCACCGTCCCAGCGGATGTAGTCGCTGAGCTTGAACCCCAGGACATCCTGATAGAATTTCGCCGAAGCGTGGACGTTCGGACAGCACCAGACCAGATGGCCGAGGCCCAGGCGGCCCATGTTGAAGCCCTTGACCCCGCGGGCGGCGTGGAAGCCGCTCTCGTCGATCAGGGAATGGACATAGACCTCGAGCGGCCAGCCGTCTGGATCGGCGAAGCGGATCATGCGATCGACACCGCGCAGGGCACAGTCTTCCGGCGCGGCTTCGGTCACCGCGACGCCGCCGGCGGCGAGGCGGGCGGAGAGTGCTTCGAGTTCGGCCGCGGTGGCGACCTCGAAGCCCATGGCATCGACCCCCTCCTCGTCCGCCGGGCGCAGGGAGAGGCGGTGGTGGCGATCGTCGAAGCGGAAATAGAGGGTGCCGTCCTCGCCCTCGTCGCGCAGCTGGGCGCCGACGACGTCGAGCAGAAGGGTGCACCATTCGTCGAGATGAGCGGTCCTCAAGGCGAGGTAACCGACCTGTGTCACGGGCATCGCTGGATCCTCCTCCGTCCTCCCCGGGGCGCGTTCAGGCGCTGGGCGTGAATTGTTCGTAGTGGATGTGATCGGGCTGGACGCCGAGGGCGACCAGACGTTCGCGGGCGGCCTCGATCATGGCCGGCGGACCGCAGAGATAGGCGACGGTGGTGGGCCCGGCTTCTTCCGGTGTCAGCAGGCTGACCGGATTGCCCTGGACCAGTCCCTGCCCCGCCGTCTCGAGCTGCATCGCCGAGACACGGAGGGACAATGCCGGCATCCAGGACTCCCGGAGCTCCAATTCGTCCTTGAAGAAGATGTCGCGTTCCTGATTACAGCCGAAGCTGACCGTGACCCGGCCGCTGCGCGCCCCTTCGACATGGCGGATGGTATCGATCATCGACATCACCGGGGCGAGTCCGGTGCCACCCGCCATGAACAGGCGGGGAGCACCGTGATCGTCGCGCAGGTAGAAGTTGCCGTAAGGCCCGTCGAGGTCGAGCACGGCGCCGCGGCGCAGGCCGCCGCGCAGCGCGTTCGACATCAGCCCGTCATCGAGGATGCGGATCAGGAATTCCAGCTTGGGCAGCTGGCGCGGTGCCGACGACGGCGAGTAGGAACGCCATTCGTCGCTGCCGGGTACCTTGATCCGCATGTATTGGCCCGGCCGGAACTCGAGGTCCAGGCCGCGCGGGACGGTGACCAGAAGACGCACCACATTATGGGCGACCCGCTCGAATTCCAGAACCTTGGCCTGGAACTGCTGCGCCCCGCCCTCGAACAGCTGGTTGATCGGATAGTCCATCGCGATCACCGCCTCGGTCTGCGGGTGCGCCAGGCAGAGCAGCCGCACCCCTTCGGCGACCTCGGCCGGGATCAGGGACATTGCGGTCGACTTCGCCATCTCGACTTCGCCCGAGACGACGCGGGCGGCGCAGGTCGAGCAGCTGCCCGACCTGCACTGATGGACCAGGGGCAGGCCCTGGCGCAGCGCGGCGTCGAGGATGGTTTCGCCGTCGGCGACCTCGATCGTGCGCTCTGGCGGTACCACCCAGCGTGTTCACGATCGGATAGATCAGATCACCCAGCACGGCGGTCGAGAGTTCGCCCTTGTAGCCGTTGCTGGAGAGCAGCGCGCTCGGATTCAGCACCGGGTCCTGATTGTGACTGCGCAGGAACATGAAGGAATAGGAGACGTCGCCGGCCAGGCCCTGCCAGCGGGCACCGAAGGTGGGTTCGCGCTGCTCCGCGCCCGACTGATCGTAATTGTAGCGCACCAGCGGCACCCCGCCGGAGGTGCCGAAGAAGTCGAGCCCCTTGTTCGGCTGGTTGGCCCAGCGGCCGCCGAACAGGTCGTAGGTGGTGCCGATATCCTCGTCGCGGTCGATGCCGGGCCGGACGTAGAGCTGCAGCGAACCGTCGAGTTCGGGCACCTGGACCATCGCATTGGCGATGATCAGGGCCTTGCGCAATTCCTCGTTCTCGGGTTCGAGGAAGCTCCGCCAGCGATAGTCGAAGCCGTGCACCTGGTCGTTGGCAGCGAAGAAGTCGGATTCACCCCAGACGATCTGCTGTTTGCCGAGACGCATGGTGACGCGCTCGCCGAGATCGAATTCACCATAGAGCTCGCGAATCTCGACCCCGTCGTAATTGCCGAGGATCTCGTCCTGCGAGCCGTCGGACGTGTTGCCCAGGCGTTCGAGCCGGCGGAGATAGTTGGTCTCGATCTCCTTGACCGCGCGCAGCTGGCCGAAGAAGCGCAGCGGCCCGAACACCAGGCGGGGGTCGAGACGCAGCTGGGTACGAACCATGCTGAGGTCGTAGGCGTCGTCTTCCGATGTCTCGGGGACGTCCTGCAGATTCATCGAGATATATTGGCGCAGATAGCCATGCACGCCGATGTCGGTAATTTTCCAGGTATCATCGGCGTTCGCCTGACCCGCCAGCAGGGTACAGACCACGAGCGATGCACCGGCCAAGCTGAAATCCCTGAAAGCCCCCATATCCCATTCTCCCGTTTTCCAGATATGCCGGTCGCGCCGGCCCGAGATGCCGCACCCATTGCGCCGCCGGCATCTGCCGGCGGCGGTTCTGCTCCCGCCTAGGCGGAGTGCCCGATGACGAAACGAGGCTTGAAGAAGGCGACCAGCGACGGCAGCAGCACGAGTGCGCTGAGCGCCGAGACGAAGAGCCAGAGGCTCATCAGCAACGCCATGTCGGCCTGGAAGCGGAGCGCCGACAGCATCCAGACGCAGACGCCGACGCTCATGGTCAGGGCGGTGACGAAGACCGCCTTGCCCGCCGTCATCAGCGATATCCTGATCGCCTCGCCGAGCGGCAGGCCGCTTTCGACCTCTTCCTTGATGCGATCGACGACATAGAAGGCGTAATCGACCCCGAGCCCGATACCGAGGGCCGCGACCGGCAGCGTGTTGACGTTCATGCCGATGCCGGCGAGTGCCATGAAGGCGAAGGTGATGACATTGGCGATCACCACCGGCACCATGAACAACAGGCCGGACCCCATGGAGCGATAGGCGAAGGCCGAGGCCAGGATGACCACCAGCAGGGCGGCTGCGATCGAGATGATCTGATCGGCCAGGATCACCTCGTTGACGGCCGCGATCTGGCCGATCAGGCCACCCGCCAGCAGCACCCGGCCGAGCGGCGGCGGATGATGCGCGACGAAATCCTTGATCCGTGCGACGGCGGTGCGGATGGTGTCGCCCTGGCGATCCCGGAAATAGATGGTGATGGCGCCGGCAGCCGCCGTGCGGTCGACGAACTGGTCGAGGTCGTCCGGGTCGGAGCCTTGGAGATACATGTAGAGCAGTTCGCCGTTGGTCGCGGCGTCGGGGCCGATCTGCTCGTAACGTGGATTGTTCTCGTGCAGGGTGCGCATCACCTTGGGCAGGAGGTCGGCCACCGAAACCGTGGCCCCGACCTGCGGTTGCGCCTCGATGTAACGCTGTAGATCCTGCATGTAGGCGAGCAGCGCAGGGTCCTTCATGGCGTCCTGCGAACCGCCGTCGATCACGATGAACATGCGGTCGGAACCCGGGAAGGTCGCGTTGACCGCCGCGGAATCCCGATTGAACGTGCTGTCCGGCCACAGGATGGGCGAACCCGCCTGGGCGTCGCCGATCTTGAGACCGAGGGCATAGAAGCCGGCGGCGCCGACCACCACCGCCGTCGAGGCGAAGATGCCGATGCGCCAGCGAGAACTCGCCACCGTCGCCGAGATGCGTAGCAGCCCCTCGAACAGGTGATTGACGTCGAGGCCCAGGAGCACATGACCCGGCCGGCGGACGTAGGAGAGCAGCACGGGCGCCACCACGAAGGCGGTGACGACGATGGTGCAGACCCAGAAGGTGCCGATCACCGCGACCTTCTCGAGCAGCGGAATGGGCGTCATCGCGACCAGGATGATGGCGCCGGCGTCGACCACCACGCCGAGCGTGCCGGGCACGAACTGGCTGCGCACGCTGACCACCGCATTGGCGCGGGCGTTGGTGCGGCCTCGGTCGACTTCGTCCTCGAAGCGCATGATCAGCTGCACCGTGTGCGAGACCGAACGGGCACTGACCAGGAAGGCCAGCACGACGATCAGGGGATCGAAGTTGAAGCCGATCAGTTCGGCGAAACCGAGCGCCCAGACCGCACTGAGCAGGCCCGAGAGCAGCGGCAGGACGGTGCCGTACCAGGTGCGCGAGCAGAGGAACAGGATGATGCCCAGCACGGCCACGGAGAGCAGGAAGACGAGCCCCGTCTCGCCCAGATTGGCGCCGATCCAGCCATAGAGCATGGGATCGCCGACCACACGATAGGTCACGCCGGGCAGCCGGTGGGCATCGATCACCTGATTGATCTGGGCGAAGGCGGTGTCGTAGTCGACCAGGCGGTCGATGAAGTCGACCGTGATCAAGGCCGATTTCAGGTCGCGAGCGACATATTGGCCGTAGACCAGGCCGTTGTTGAGGACCGCGGCCCGCAGCGCAGCGACCGCGTCGGCACTCCGCGGCACGTCCGGCCACATCAGGGGCCGCGTCTCGATCTCGTAGGTCGAGGAGCGGATCTCCTTCAGCTTCTTCGAGGCGAGCGAGGTGATGCCGAACTGATTGACCCCCTCGATCGTGCGCAACGCCAGCGTGATATCCCGGATGTTGCCGAGGATTTCCGGCGTGAAGATCTCGCCTTGGTCGGCCGAGACCATGATGGTCACCAGGTTGGACGAGCCGAAGGACGCCTTGTAGTCCTGATCCACCTGCACATAGGGATGGTTGCGCGGCAGCAGATCGGTGAATCGCGTCTTGATCTGAACGTGCAGCGCGAACCACCCCATGACGACGGTCACCACCGCCATCGCAATCAGTACGGGAAATCTGTGGCGCACCACGGCGCGTGAAAAGATATCGATCATGGTTCAGCCCCTCGGTGCGGCGGCAAACGGTTTCCAGGACGTACCGTCGATGAGCCCTGGCTCGGCCCCGGCGGCGACCAATCCTTCAGGGGTCGGCAGCACGGCGACCCGCCAACCGCCACCGATTTCGCCAGGTCCATGGACCTCGCGCACCGCCGTGGCGTCGCCGCGCAGCACGACGCCCTTCTCGCCGACGGCGATCCACTCGGCGCCACGCCAAGCGACTCCGAACAGGTGTTCGCGCCGGACGCCGGTCAAGACGTTCCAACTCTCTCCGCGATCCGTGGTGGTCATCACCGTACCGTCGAGGCCGACCGCCACGCCGGCACCCGCATCGCCAAAGGCCACAGCCATCAGGCTGATCTCGCCTGGCGCCTTGCCGCGCCGCCAAGTCCGGCCGCCATCCGAGGTGAGGAGGACGGCACCGAACTCGCCGACCACGACGCCGTGCCCGGCGTCGGCGAAGGCGATGGCGTTATAGGTCGCCTCCTCGCCCGTGCCGACCACCTGCCAACTGGCGCCCTGATCGTTCGAGCGGGCGAGTAGACCGCGCTCGCCGACCGTCCACAAGCCGCCGGCGGGCGCCAGGGCGAGGCGCAGCAGTTTCACCCCTTTGAACGCCGTCCCGGCGTCGACACGGTGCCAGCGATCGCCATTGTCCGCCGTCGCGATCACCGTACCGTCGTCGCCGACCGCCACCGCACCGCCCGCGGGCAGGCTGACGACGTCCTGAAGATCCACCGCGACCCCGGTCTTCAAAACCTTCCAGGTTCCGGTGTCGCCGACCGAGCGCACGATCTTGCCGCGCGAACCGGCCAACATCAGGGCACCGTCGGGCAGCCGGGCCGCGCCATAGAACCGGTCGCGTGTCTCGATCGCCGGCACTTCGACGGTCAGCACCTTGGCCGTCGGCTTGATGTAGAAGGCGGCCGCGGCGAGCGCAGCAACCGTGAGGATCGGCAGCACCCGCGCGATCACTGACGCGAGCGTGGAAGCCGTGGGTCGGGCCGTCTCGCGCGGAACCGCGGCGGTGGGGGCCGGTGTCGCCTGCATCTCCACTCCAATTAATATCAATTCAATTTACATGTGAAATCTATTGATAATATTTCCTAACTGTCAAAAAAATATCAGACAGGGTGTCTCAACCGCCGAGACGGCAGGAACCGCGAGAACGGCCGCCGGTCCGGTTGCAGGGAGAGACCGAAGATGGGGGATCAAGCCTTGGCGACGCCGACCAATCGTTCCGTGATCAGAACCTTCGCCATCCTCAACGCCTTCCGCCAATTGGGCGGACAGGGCACAGCGCGGGAAGTCGCGCGCTGTTCAGGGATGGATCAAGCGACCGCGCATCGCTTCATCGCGACGCTCGAACAAGTGGGGGCGGTAACCCGCGACCGCGGTGGCCGCTTCAGTCTCGGCATGACGCTCGCCGAGCTCGGCCTGGTCGTGCCGGCCCACCGCATCATCCTCGACGCCTGCGAGGATGCCCTGGGTCCGGTCGCGCCCCGGTTGGGCGAGACGCTCCATGTCGGCGTCCTTGAAGGCGACATGGTGACTTATCTCTACAAGGCGGCGTCGCCCCGGCCCTCGGGCGAGCGGACCCGTGCCGGCGCACAGCTCGAAGCCTATGGCACGGCGCTCGGCAAGGTGCTGCTCGCCCATCTGCCGGCCACGGCATTGTCGGCCTACCTCTACGACGGCAATTTCGTACGCCTGACCGAGACGACCATCGCCGATCCCGAGGCCCTGCGCAGCGAACTGATGAACGTCCAGGTCCAGGCCTATGCTCTCGATTTCGGCGAGACCTACCGGGGTGTGCATTGCGTCGCCGTGCCGGTCCGCTCGGCGACCGGCAAGGTGATCGCCGCCCTGTCCTGTACCGGCGCGGCGGAGCGGCTGGACGCGGACCGGATGAGGGCGATCGTCCCCGAGCTGAGCGCGGCAGCCGATGCCATCCGCGCCCGGCTCTATTCCGCCGCGCAATAGGCGCGTCAGAAGCGCGACGGTATCGCGGCGAAAAGCCCATCGCGCGGCCGTTCGGGGGCGCGATAGGCGCGCTTGCTGTGAGTGAGGCCCAGGTCGAGCATGGCCTCGCACATCTTGAGCGCGACCAGGCCCGGATTGATCACCGGCACCGGCAGGCAGCCGGCCAGATAGGCATGGGACTGATGCATGGTGGTCGAGCCGAGCAGGATGACATCGGCGCCGTCCTCCTCGATCGCCTTGCGCGCCGCCGCTTCGAGCTTGGGGAAGACCGCATCCTCCTTGCCCGCCAGCAATTCGGCGGTATCGGGCCGGACATCGATCGAACGCACCGAGGCCAGACGGTGATCGAGCCCGAGTTCGAGTGCCGTCTTCTCGTACATGTAATGCCATCGATCCCACATGGTGATGACCGAGAAACGCTTGCCGAGAGCCGCTGCGAAGAGCTGTGACGACTGCCCGGGTCCGATCACCGGGATCGACAGGCGCGAACGCAGCGCGGCCAGGCCGGAATCGCTCATGGTGTTGAGGCAGACGGCGTCATAGCCCTCCTCCTCTGCCCTGGCACCGGCCTCGAGCACGAAGACGTCGGCCAGCGCGGCCTCGTAGAGCGAGTCGATCGTGCTCGCCCCTTCCCGGGCGGCGACGAATTCGACCGCCAGGTCCGGGCGCACGAATCCGGGAGGATACTGCTGCTCGAACATCGTCATCGCCGCCGCCGGCACCGGTACCGGCAGGATCATCTTGATCCGCCGTGTCCGCCTCGCGTTGCCGTCCATCTCGCCATCTCCATCATCGAGTGATTTTCAATCGAGATTACATCGCTCGTCGCGGCGGCGGGCAACGCCGATGGAGCGCCACCGTCTCAGCCATTGAGATCCAGCCCCAATCTCGGACTTGGGCGGCGAGGGCGCAGTTGTTAAGGTCGTCGCCGTCCGCCCGTAATCACAAGGATTACCGGACGAGGTCGGACGACATGATATTTGTCCGGTTCCATCGACCCGCGAGGAGCGCATGAACCTCTTCAACCTGTTCCGCCAGCGCCTGGACGGCCGGCACGATCATCCGTTCATCGCCACGCCCGACGGACGCCGCTTCACCTATGGCGACATGCTGCGCGAAACGGCGGCGATGGCGGGGGCGCTGACGGCCGCCGGCATCCGGGCGGGCGACCGCGTCGCGGTGCAGGTCGACAAGTCGCCCCATGCCGTCTTCCTCTACCTCGCCTGCCTGCGCGCCGGCGCCGTCTATCTGCCGCTGAACACCGCCTATCGGCCCGACGAGCTGTCCTATTTCCTGGGCGATGCCGAACCGGCCGCGGTGGTCTGCGCACCCGAGGCGGTGGAAACCGTCGGCGCCATCGCCGCCCGTTGCGGCATCCGCACCGTCCATACCCTCGACACCGCGGGCGGCGGCAGCCTGGCCGAGGCGGCCGCCGCCGGCACCCCGCTGGAGACCGTCGTCGAGCGGGACGACGACGACGTCGCCGCCCTGCTCTATTCCTCCGGCACCACCGGCCGGCCCAAGGGCGCGATGATGAGCCACCGCAACCTGGCGTCCAACGCCCTGACCCTGTCGGCGCTGTGGGGCTTCACGGCGGGCGACGTGCTGCTCCACGCCTTGCCGATCTTCCACACCCACGGCCTCTTCATCGCCTGCAACATCGTGCTCGTCAGCGGCGCGCAGATGATCTTCCTGCCGCGCTTCGACGCCGGCGAGGTGATCGCCCGGCTGCCGCAGGCCACCGTGTTCATGGGCGTGCCGACCTTCTATACGCGGCTCCTGGCCGAACCGGCCTTCACGGCCGAGGCGGCGGCCCCCGTGCGCCTGTTCATCTCGGGCTCTGCCCCCCTCCTGCCGGCGGTGTTCGATGCCTTCGCGGCGCGCACGGCCAAGCCCATCCTCGAGCGCTATGGCATGACCGAGACCGGCATGCTGACCTCGAATCCGCTGAACGGCGCACGGCGGGCCGGCACGGTGGGCAAGGTCCTGCCCGATGTCGAGCTTCGCGTCGCCGGCGAGAACGACCAGCCTCAGGGCCGCAACCAGATCGGCGAACTGCAGGTGCGCGGCCCCAACGTCTTCCAGGGCTACTGGCACATGCCCGAGAAGACCGCCGCCGAATTCACCGCCGACGGCTTCTTCAGGACGGGCGACCTCGGCCTGATCGACGACGAGGACTATGTCCATATCGTCGGCCGTTCCAAGGACCTGATCATTTCGGGCGGCTACAACGTCTACCCGCGTGAGATCGAGCTTCTGATCAACGCCTTGCCCGGGGTCGAGGAATCGGCCGTGGTCGGCATGCCGCATCCCGATTTCGGTGAAGCCGGCCTCGCCGTGATCGTGCCCCGGGCGGGCGTCCCCGTCCCCGATGCGGCGGCCGTGCTGGCCAGCCTCAAAGACAAGCTCGCCAACTACAAGGTGCCGAAGCAGGCGGTCGTGGTCCCCAACCTGCCGCGCAACGCCATGGGCAAGGTGCAGAAGAACCTGCTGCGCGACACTTGGGCCGACAAATGGGCGGCGGGACTTTGAAACGGCGAAAGGACGACGAACCATGAAGGGCAAGGTCGCCATCATCACCGGTGCGAGCAGCGGCATTGGCCGGGCCACCGCTTTCGCCCTCGCCGAAAAGGGTGTCCGCCTCGTCCTGGCCAGCCGGGGCAGCGCCGGCGAGGAGGTCGCGGCCGCGGTCGCCGCTGCCGGCGGTGAGGCCGAATTCATGGCCACCGATGTCGCCGACGAGGCACAATGCGGCGCCCTGGTCGCCTTTGCCGAGCGGCGTTTCGGCGGCCTCGACTTCGCCTTCAACAATGCGGGCCTGCAGCTCGAATTCGCCGATGTCCACGAATTCTCGCCCGCCGACGCCTCGCGCGTCATCGACGTCAACCTGAAGGGCATCTATAACTGCATGCATTACGAGCTGGCGGCCATGCTGCGGCGGGGCGGCGGCGGCATCGTCAACAACAGCTCGATCTTCGGCCTGAAGGCGATGCCGCATCTCGCCTATTACGTCGCCAGCAAGCACGGCGTCGTCGGCCTGACCCGGGCCGCCGCCCTCGACTATGCCGGCCGCGGCATCCGCATCAACGCCGTCTGCCCGGGTGCCACCAAGACCGCCTCCTACGACCGGGTGACCGGGGGCGACGACCATGCCTATGACGCGGCCATCCCGCTCGGCCGCATCGCGGCCGCCGAGGAGATCGCCCGCGTCGTTGTCTGGCTCCTCGGCGCCGATGCGTCCTATGTCACCGGCGCCGTGCTGTCGGCCGACGGCGGCATGTCGGCGGCCTGATCCCGAAGCGCGCTGGCCACCGAGACGGCGCCGCACTCACTTCTCCCGGAAATCGGCGGGGACGAGGCCGTAGCGCTGGAGCTTGTCGTAGAAGGTCTTGCGCGGCAGCCCCAGGTCCTCGATCGCGGCGGCGGCATTGCCGCGGTGGCGGGTGAGTGCGTCGCGCAGCAGCCTGGCCTCGAAGGCCGCGACCTGGTCGGCCAGGCCGCGGCCGGCCAGCGGGCCATCCTCGTGCTCGACCAGGCCGAGCACGACGCGATCGGCGAAATGGGCCAGTTCGCGCACATTGCCCGGCCAGTCGTGACCTTCCAGGTGATGGCGCAGGCCGGGGCTCAGAGCCGGCCGCTCGCGCCCGAAACGGGCCGCCGCGCGGGTCACGAAATGTTCGAACAGCAGCGGGATGTCGTCCCGCCGCTCGCGCAACGGCGGGATCGTGAGCGTCACCACGTCGAGGCGATAGGCGAGATCGGCGCGGAAGCCGCCCTCCTTCACCGCGCGGCCGAGGTCGAGCTTGGTCGCCGCGATCACCCGCATGTCGATCCGCCGTTTCTCGTTGGAGCCGAGCGGCGTCACCATTCGGTCTTCGAGCACGCGGAGCAGCTTGATCTGGAGTGCTGGCGACATGCTCTCGATCTCGTCGAGGAACAGGGTGCCGCCATCGGCGTATTCGATCTGGCCAATCCGCCGCTTGGCGGCGCCGGTGAAGGCGCCTGCCTCGTGGCCGAAGAGTTCGCTGTCGATCACCGTCTCGGGCAGAGCGCCGCAATTGAGCGCGACCAGGCGGCCCGATTTCCGCTTGCCCCATTGGTGCAGGGCCTGGGCCACCATCTCCTTGCCCGAGCCGGTCTCGCCCAGCACCAGGACGTCGACGTCGAGATCGGCCAAGCTGCGGATCCGGGCGCGCAGCCTCTCCATCGCCGGGGTCTGGCCGAGCAGCGGGGGATCGCCCCCAGCCTGTTCCAGCGCCTGGCGGAGCCGCCGGTTCTCCAGCACCAGGCGGCGCTTGTCGAGGGCGCGGCGGACACTGTCGATCAGCCGTTCGGCGGCATAGGGCTTGGAGATGAAGTCATAGGCACCCTCGCGCATGGCGCCGACCGCCATCTCGATATCGCCGTGGCCGGTGATCAGGATGACCGGCAGGTCCGGGTCGAGCGCCTTCAGGCGGCGGAACAGCTCGATGCCGTCGATCCCCGGCATGCGCACGTCGGTCACCACGACGCCCGGAAAATCGGCGCCGATCGCGGCCAGCGCCGCGGCCGCACCGTCGTAACCCTGCACCGCGAAGCCGGCGAGCCCGAGGCTCTGGGCGTTGGCGGCGCGGAGGTCGGCCTCGTCGTCGACGAAGGCGACCAGGGGCGGGGAAGCGCTCATGCCGGTTTCAATCTCACACTGAAGATGGCGCCGCCCTGGGGGCTGTTCTCGACCCCGAGGGTGCCGCCGAAATCCTTCACGATATCGCTCGAAATGACGAGGCCGAGGCCGAGGCCCGACGGCTTCGAGGTAACGAAGGGAGTGAACAGACGCGCCATCACCTCGGGCGCCAGACCCGGACCGTTGTCGGCGACGCGGATCACCACCTGGCCGTCCTCCAATCCCGCCTCGATCGTAATGGCCGGCGCCTGGGGGGCCGCGTCCAGGGCGTTCTGCAACAGATTGACCAGCACCTGTTCGAGGCGCACCGCCTTGCCCTGCACCGGCGGCAGACCGTCGGCGATCTTCTTGGTCACCCGGGCGTCCTGCCGGCGCAGCCGGGGCCCGAGCAGCAGGAGCGCACCCTCGACCACCGCCGCCACCTCGACCGGGCCGACGGCGCCCGAAGTGCGCCGCGCGAAATTGCGGAGCTGGCCAGTGATCGCGCCGATCTTCTCGGTCAGGCCGGCGATCAGGCCGAGGTTGGCGCGCGCATTGGCACCGTCCGCGCGGTCGAGGAAGACGGCGGCATTGTCGGCATAGGCGCGGATGGCGGCGACCGGCTGGTTGATCTCATGGGCAACACTGGCGGCGATCTGACCGAGGATGGCAAGGCGGTTGGCCTGGGCGAGCTCGTCCTGAAGCAATTGCCGTTCCGCGATCTCGGCCGAGAGCTTGGCATTGACCGCGACGAGATCGGCCGTGCGGGCCGCCACTTCGGCTTCCAGCACCTCCCGGTGGCGGGCATCGCGGGCGCGCCGCTCGACCCCGCGGTGGCGCCGCCGCAACAGGAGCCCGGCCGGCCCCATGGCGACCAGCACGGCGAGGGCAGCGAGCAGGGCGGCGCTCGTCTCCGCCTGCCGGCGCCCGGGTTCGAGGCCGGCAAAGAGATGCAGGGTCCAGGCCGTGCCCGGCACCGGCTGGACCACGGTCGCGTAATCGGCGCCGCCGATGCGGGCCGTGCCGCCCTCCGGCGCCAGGGCCAGGGGCAGCGGGTCGAGGGGGGCGTCGCCGAATTGAAGCCCGGCGTGGAGCGCCGCCAGCGTCTCGGGCGGCAGCGGCGCCAGGGTGCGGAAGCGCCAGTCGGCCCGGTCGGTCAGCAGCACGATGCCGCGCGCATCGGCGACCAGCACGGGCATGGCGTCTTCCGCCCATTCGGCCTCGAGCGCATCGAATTCGAGCTTGATGACGACCACGCCCGCCTCGTCGCCGACCCGCCGCGCGAGATAGAGGCCGGGACGGTGCGACATCGAGCCGAGGGCGAAATGCTCGCCCGTGCCATTGGCCAGGGCATCCCGGAAATAGGGCCGGAAACTATAGTCCTGGCCGACGAAACTGTCCGGCGCCTGCCAGTTGCTGGCCGCCAGCGTCTTGCCCCGGTCGTTCAGCAGATAGATGACGCCGACCCTGGTACCCCGGCTCAGCTCTTCGAGCCGGCGGTTGATGTGATCGACCCTGGCCGGATCGCCGGGGGCGGCCAGCAGGGCGGCGACTTCCGGATCCTCGGCCAGGACGAAGGGCAGGGAACGGTGCTTCTCGATCTCGGCCCGCAGCACGGCGACCTTGAGGCGGGCCGCGGTCGCCGCCTGGGCCAGCGACTGGTCGAGGGCGGCGCTGCCGGCGCGCGAGCCGGCCGCCAGCGCCGCGATCACGAGGAGGACGAGGCCGGCCAGCAGGAAGACCACCCAGTCGCGCCGGATACGGCGGGCCCAGGCTTCCGCCCCCTGCGGATTGGCCCCGTGCGGATTTCCGCCCAACGCCCCCGAAGCCTGTGTGGCCTGCCGCACCGAAGACCCTCCGGGATCGGCCCGGCACTCCGCCGTGGCCGTGGAATTTCAAGCACTTGGCCCCTTAGGTAGTCGCTTTCGGCCATTGGCACAATGCTTGCCAAAAGGTGAAGCGGTCATGGCCCGCAACAAGCGGGCGAATGCCGCGGCGCCCGGGGGCGGCCCGGCACAAGGGAGGTCACAATGGAAATTCCGGCCGCTGGCGCCGTGCCCCACGGGCACCGTCCGTTCTACAAGGTGCTCTATTTCCAGGTGCTGATGGCGGTCGCCGTGGGCATCCTGCTCGGCCATTTCTGGCCCGATCTCGGCGCCGAGATGAAGCCGCTGGGCGATGGCTTCATCAAGCTCGTGAAGATGATCATCTCGCCGGTGATCTTCCTCACCGTGGTGACCGGGATCGCGGGCGCCAACGACCTCGGCAAGGTCGGCCGGGTCGGTCTGAAGGCCTTCCTCTACTTCCTGTTCTTCTCGACGCTCGCGCTGATCCTCGGCCTCGTGATCGCCAATCTGGTGCAGCCGGGTGCGGGCATGCACATCGACCCCGCCACGCTGGACGCCAAGGCGGTCGCTTCTTACGCCGAGAAGGCGCATGAGCAGAGCTTGGTCGCCTTCCTGCTGAACGTGATCCCGACCACCGTGGTCAGCGCCTTCGTCGGCGGCGACATCCTGCAGGTCCTGCTCGTTTCGGTGCTGTTCGGTGTCGCCCTCGCCCTCACCGGCGAAAAGGGCAAGGTGGTGAACGACTTCCTGAAGTCGGTCTCGGCCGCAATCTTCGCCATGGTGAACATCCTGATGAAGACGGCGCCGATCGGCGCCTTCGGTGCCATGGCCTTCACCATCGGCAAATACGGCATCGGCTCGATCGCCAACCTCGCCCTGTTGGTCGGCACCTTCTATCTAACCGCGATCGTCTTCGTCACCGGCGTGCTCGGCATCGTCGCGCGTTACAACGGCTTCTCGATCCTGGCCCTGCTCCGCTACATCAAGGGCGAGCTTCTCCTGGTGCTCGGCACGTCTTCGTCGGAATCGGCGCTGCCCTCGGTGATGGAAAAGCTGGAACGGGCCGGCTGCTCCCGTTCGGTGGTCGGCCTCGTGGTGCCCACCGGCTATTCCTTCAACCTGGACGGCACCAACATCTATATGACGATGGCCGCCCTCTTCATCGCCCAGGCGACCGATACTCATCTCGCCCTCGGCGACGAGATCCTGCTGCTGCTGGTCGCCATGCTGTCGTCCAAGGGCGCTGCCGGCGTCACCGGCTCGGGCTTCATCACGCTGGCCGCCACCCTCTCGGTCGTGCCGGCCGTGCCGGTCGCCGGCATGGCGCTGATCCTGGGTGTCGACCGCTTCATGTCGGAATGCCGGGCGCTGACCAATTTCATCGGCAATGCGGTCGCCGCCATCGTGGTCGCCCGCATGGAAGGCGAACTGGACAAGGAACGGCTCCACCTTGCCCTCTCGGGCAAACTGCCGGAGCCGCATCACGCCGCCCCGGTCGCGGTACCGCGTCAAGCCGCCGAATAGCGTCGGTCCCCGACTGCCCCTTGGGGCCGACGTCGCGGCCGGAAGGACTCTCCCTT
This sequence comes from Zavarzinia sp., assembly GCF_041650655.1. Lineage (GTDB taxonomy): Bacteria > Pseudomonadota > Alphaproteobacteria > Zavarziniales > Zavarziniaceae > Zavarzinia. The sequence goes on along the minus strand of NZ_JBAZKR010000018.1, from coordinate 9,575 downwards.
CCGGCCGCTTTCTTTGTGGCGGCGGGAGATTTAGCTTTTCAGCCGCCCGGGATCAGGTATTTTTCGACTGACAATTTGTCGGAACGGACCTGAGCACCGTTCAAGCCGGCACAGACCGGCCCCGTTCGGGTGGGAACGTCAGGGGAGAGACATGTACGACTATATCATCATCGGTGCGGGCTCGGCCGGCTGCGTCCTCGCGAACCGCCTGACCGCCAACCCGAACACCAAGGTCCTGCTGCTCGAAGCCGGCCCGAGCGACCGCCACTGGTCGGTGCAGATGCCCTTCGGCGTGGTCGCCCTGATGCGGTCCAAGACGCGGAACTGGGGCTATCACACGGTGCCGCAGAAGCACATGGAAGGCCGCGAGATGTTCTGGCCGCGCGGCAAGACGCTGGGCGGCTCGTCCTCGATCAACGCCATGATCTATACCCGCGGCCACCGGGACGATTACAACGACTGGGCCGCCCTCGGCCTGGCCGACTGGTCTTATGACCGCGTGCTGCCCTATTTCAAGAAGTCCGAGCACAACGAGCGGATCGTCGACCAGTTCCACGGCAACCTGGGGCCCCTGAACGTCACCGACCCGCGCCACCCGAACCCGCTGTGCGACCTCTATATCGAGGCCGGCAAGCATTGGGGCCTGCACGGGACGACCGACTTCAACGGCGCCGAACAGGAAGGTGTGGGCTACTACCAACTGACCCAGAAGGAAGGCGAACGCTATTCGGCGGCCAAGGCCTATCTCTGGGAGATCATGGGCAAGCGCAGCAACCTCTCGATCGCGACCGGCGCCCATGTCATGGCGATCGAGCTGGACGGCAAGCGCGCCCGCGGCGTCCGCTTCCGCCAGAACGGCCAAGTCCGCTACGAGGAAGCCGCGGAATCGGTGATCCTGTCCGGCGGCGCCATCAACTCGCCCCAGATCCTGCAACTCTCCGGCATCGGCGATCCGGCCGACCTGACGGCTGCCGGCGTCGCGGTGAAGCACGAGCTGCCGGGCGTCGGCAAGAACCTGCGCGACCATCTCGACATCACCTTGCAGCAGCGCACGGCGTCCAGCGAGTCCTACGGCTTCTCGTGGCGCATGTCTTACCGCGGCATCATCGGCCTGCTCGACTACATGACCCGCCGCAAGGGCATCTATACGACCAATGTGGCCGAGGCCGGCTGTTTCGCCCGCACCAATCCGAACGATCCGCGGCCCGACGTGCAGATGCACTTCATTCCGGCCCTGCTCGAGAACCACGGGCTGAACACCAAGTTCGGCCACGGCTTCTCGACCCATGCCTGCCAGCTCCGCCCGACCTCGCACGGGCGGCTGTGGATCAAGTCGGCGGATCCCTTCGCCGATCCGGCGATCGATCCCAATTACCTCGAGAAGCGCGAGGACGTGGAGTGCATGATCCGCGCCTTCAAGCTCTCGCGCGACATCATCCTGGACCAGGCCTTCGCCGCAAAGCGGGCGAAGAACCATGATTTCGCCTGGGAAGCGGCCAAGACCGACCAGGAGATCGAAGCCTATCTCCGCCGCTATGCCGAGACGGTCTATCACCCGGTCGGCACCTGCAAGATGGGCACGGACGATCTCGCCGTGGTCGACCCGCAATGCCGCGTCCATGGCATCGAGGGCCTCCGCGTGGTCGACGCTTCGGTGCACCCGACCCTGATCGGCGGCAACACCAATGCGCCCACCATCATGACCGCCGAGAAGGTGGCCGAATACATCCTGGAGAAGTCCGCGGCCTATTCCCGGGCCGCCTGAGCCTGGGTCGACTGAACCTGGTGCGCCCCGGGCGGTACCGCCCGGGGTTTCAGGCCGAACAGGAAGCGGGTCGGGCCAAAGGGCCTGACCACCGCGTGATAGGCGGCGAAGGTGATGGCGGCGGAACCGAAGCAGATCACCGCCGCCTTGACCCAGAGGGGCAGCGCCGTCGGTACCATGACGAAGGCGAGCGCCACCACCGGCAGGTGATGCAGGACATAGAGCGGCAGCGTCGCTTCGCCCATGTAACGGTCGAAGGCGGTGCGCTGCGTGCCGAGGCGGCGGCCGAGACCGAGCAGGCCGGCGACCAGGCACCAGGCGGCGACGCCCCGGGCCGCCCGCGCGATCCAGCCGAATTCCGCCTGGCCCCAGTAGAACAGGGCGAAGGCGGCGAGGCCGAGCGCCAGCAGGGCGAGCGGCCGGGCCGCGATCACCCGCTCGATGCGCGGCTGGCGCGAGACGAGGCCGCCCATCAGGAAGAAGGCGACCTCGATCGTCATATTGGCGAAGTCGCCGAACAGATTGGGCAGGTCGCCATAGATCGGGCGGAGGAAGACCTCCGACAGGGCGGCGACCACGGCCGGCGCCATCGCCCACAGGAAATTCCCCTCCATGCGGTCGTAGCCCCGCGCCATCAGGCGCAGCAGCCAGCCGAACAGAAGCGCGAAGAGCAGCAGGTAGACGATGAACCAGAGGTGCGACCAGGTGAACTGGTTGAGGCGCGAGAAGAAGCGCCAGTAGAAATCGGCAAAGTCGATGGTGATCGGCCCGCTGGTCGGGCGGAGCCCGCTCGGCCGGAGGTCGATACCGCCGAGCCGTTCGAGATATTTGATCGCCGGCGCGAAGAGCACCAGGCCGACCAGCAACGGCGGCAGCAGGCGCTTGAAGCGGTCCTTGATGAAGACCAGCGTCGTCCGCGACGACAGCATGGTGGCCGCCGCGAAGCCCGCGATGAAGAAGAACAGCGGCATCCGCCAGACGTGGCAGAAGGCGGCGAAGAGGTCGAGCGCCCCCGAATGGACCGCGTTCTTCACATGGTATTCGGGATCGAAGTCGAACACTTTCGCGGTATGGAACGGGAACTGGACGAAGCAGGCGAAGATCCGCAACAGGTCCAGCTCACGGCGCCGGTGGCCCGCGTCGGGTGAAGCATGGCGGGTCATGCGCGACCGGAGAGCCGGGGCAGGAACATGCCGGCACGGCGGCGATAGGCGGCGTAATGGCCGCCGAGCGGGCTCGATTCGAACTTCCGTTCCTCGCGCATCGCGGCCCAGCCGAATCCGGCCGCCATGAGCGCGACCGCCGGAATCAAGAGGGGCTGGCGCGCCGCGATCACCCCGCCGATCCAATAGAGCAGATAGGCGGTGTAGAAGGGATGGCGGATCAGGCGGTAAGGCCCGCTCTCCAACAGGAAGGTCGGCGAATCGCCCGAGAAGGCGACCGACAGGCGGCTCCGCCGCGTGGTCAGGATGGTCCAGCCATAGAGGGCGGCGGAGGCCAGCAGGAAGACCGTGGCGAAGCCGAAGGACGGCCAGGTCGCCCTGGTTCCCGTAATCTCGGCGATCACGCCGGCGGTGGTCGCCCCGGACAGGATCGCCAGCACCCGCATCGGCCAGGGCGTGCCCTCCGGCCGGCGGAAATGGGCGACATAGCCGATAGTGAAGGCGATGAAGATCAGGCTGGCGAGATAGAGCAGGATTTCCTGGGGCAGACGCATCGGGATCGGGTCTTCTTCGTCGAGCCGGCATCCGCTGCGGGCCGCCCGGTCGGGCCGGACTATAGGCGGCGGCCCCCGTCTTGCAAAGTGTTCCTCGCCGCCGCATGGTGCCCGCCTGACCATGGGAGGTGGCTGGTGGCGAAGCGCTTGTTCCTTTTGCGGGCAATGTCCGGCCTGGCGCTGCTGCTGGTCGGTGCCTGCGCCCTTCAACTATCGCCGCGGCAAGAGCGCACGACCGAGTTCAGCCACTTCGGCGACAACCCGGGCGAGATCGGCATGCGCGCCTATGTGCCGAAGAGCCTGAAGCCCGGCGCCCCCCTGGTGGTCGCCCTGCACCATTGCTTCCAGAAGGCGGAAGACTACGTCGCCGAGACCGGCTGGCTCACCCTGGCCGATCAATATGGTTTCGCCGTGCTGGCGCCGGAGCAGAGCGTCTTCAACGACCCCAACTATTGCTTCCAGTGGTTCAATTCCTGGCAGCAGGGGCCGCGTGGCGACGAGCCGGTGTCGATCCATTCCATGATCGTCGCCATGATCGCGGCCTATCACCTGGACCCGAAGCGCGTCTTCGTCACCGGCCATTCGGCGGGCGGCAGCATGGCCTTGATCCTGATGGCCGGCTATCCGGACCTGATCGCGGCAGGCGGCGTGTTCGGCTCGCTGCCGGTCGGCCAGGCCGACCTGGTACTGACCGCGCCGGTCGCCATGGCCGGGCTCGGCACCGACGATCCCGGCGAACTGGCCGCCCGCATCACCACGAAGACCGATTGGCCCGGCCCCTGGCCCCGGCTCTCGGTCTGGCAGGGCAGCGACGATCCGATGGTCGCGCCCTCGAACGGGCCGCGGGTGCGGGACCAGTGGCTGGGCCTCCTCCACCTCGACAAGACGCAGCCGCGGCTCGACCGCATCGGTCCCTACCAGCGCCAGACCTGGGTCGACGCTTCGGGCCGCCCGGCGGTACAATTCACCGACCTCCAGGGCATCGGCCATTCCGTGCCGGTCGATGCCGCCCACGGCTGCGGTGTCGTGCCGAGGGGAGTCAGCCAGTTGGTCAGCGACGTCGGCGTCTGTTCCTCGCTCGAACTCCTGAAATTCTGGGGCCTCGTCCAATAACGAAGTGGGGGGATCATGGTGCGCCTCGATGAAATCCGCCCGAACGAGGTCGCCGTCGACGCTCCGGCGCCCCGGGATGCCGGTCTCGTCTATATCGGCGTGATCCGGACCCCCTGGACCTCGCGCCTGGAATGCCCGCGCCAGGGCCGGGACGACGGCCCGCCGTGCCGGATCGAAGTGTTTCCGCCCTGGGACCAGGCGCTGGACGGGATCGACGCCTTCTCGAAGCTCGAAGTGCTCTATTGGCTCGACCGCTCGCGGCGCGACCTGGTGCGGCAGAGCCCGGCCAGCGACGGCCGGACCAAGGGCACATTCGCCATCCGCTCGCCCGTGCGGCCCAATCCGATCGGCACGTCGATCGCCGTCCTCGATGGGCGGGAGGGCAATGTCCTCCTGGTGCGGGGGCTCGACTGCCTGGACGGCACGCCGCTGCTCGACCTCAAGCCCGAGCGCAGCCAGTTCAAGCCGATCGCACCGCCCCAGAAGGGCGACTTCGAAACCGGGCGAGGCTGATTGTTCGCTCCCCCGGAACAGCCTGTCGCGAATATCGGGCATTATGCCGGCCGGCGCGGGCGCCTAGATAGGAGCCTGCCCCCAACGACGAGGTGATCCCATGCGCACCAAGAAGCTCGGCGGAACCGGACTGCTGGTTTCCGAAATCTGCCTCGGCACCATGACCTTCGGCGGTCGCGGCTTCTGGACCGCCATCGGCAGCCTCGACCAGTCTGTGGCCGACGGCATCGTCTCCCGCGCCCTCGACGCCGGGGTCAATTTCATCGACACGGCCGACGTCTATTCCGAAGGCCTCGCGGAAGAGATCACCGGCCGCGCCATGAAGAACGCCGGCCGGCCGCGCAGCGACATCGTGCTGGCGACCAAGGTCTTCGGCACGACCGGACCGGGTCCCAACGACGGCGGCGCCTCGCGCGGGCATATCATGGACGGCGTGAAGGCCAGCCTCCGCCGCCTCGGCACCGATTATATCGACCTCTACCAGATCCACGGCTTCGACCCGCTGACCCCGATCGAGGAGACGCTGCGCGCGCTCGACGACCTGGTGACCCAGGGCCATGTCCGCTACATCGGCCTCTCCAACTGGCAGGCCTGGACGATCATGAAGGCGCTCGGCCTCGCCGACCGGCACGGCTGGACCCGGCCGGTCAGCCTGCAAGCCTATTACACGATCGCCGGCCGCGACCTCGAACGCGAGATCGCGCCGCTGCTGGAAGCCGAGAAACTGGGCCTCATGGTGTGGAGCCCGCTCGCCGGCGGCTTGCTCTCCGGCAAATATGCCCGCGAGGGCCAGGGTCCGGAGGGCGCACGGCGGGCCAATTTCGACTTCCCGCCCGTGAACAAGGAACGCGCTTTCGACTGTATCGACGCCATGCGGCCGATCGCCGAAGCCCACGGCGTCTCGGTCGCCCGGGTGGCGCTGGCCTGGCTCCTCCAGCGCAAGGTGGTGACCTCGGTCATCGTCGGCGCCAAGACGGTCGAGCAGTTGGACGACAATCTGGCGGCGACCGGGCTTCGCCTGACGCCGGAAGAAATCGCCGCGCTCGACGCGGTCAGCATCCTGCCGCCCGAATACCCGGGCTGGATGCTGGAACGCCAGGGCGCCAATCGCGTGCTGACGGACTGAAGCCAGAATAGAAACGCCAGCGCGGTTTCCGGCGAAGTGGAAACCGGTTTGCCGTCAGAAACCGCGCTATCAAAGCATTTGAGCCGATTGCCGATTCAATGAATCGTCAATCGGCTCTAGCCCCGGGGTCGCCTTCGGCCCCGGGATTTGCTTTCCTGGTCTCGAAGGAGACGGCCATGGCGGAGCAGGGCAAAGCGGCGGAAGGGCGGATCAGGATCGGTATCGGGGGCTGGACCTTCCCGCCCTGGCGCGGCCGCTTCTACCCGGCGGGCTTGGCGCAGGCGAAGGAACTCGCCTATGCCGCCGGACAGCTCACCGCGATCGAGATCAACGGCACCTATTACGGCTCCCAGAAGCCGGAAAGTTTCCAGCGCTGGCACGACGAGACGCCGGACGGTTTCGTCTTCACCCTGAAGGGGCCGCGCTTCACCACCAATCGCCGCGTCCTGGCCGAGGCGGGCCCATCGATCGAGCGTTTCGTCACCGGCGGCATCACCCGGCTGGGCGCCAAGCTCGGTCCGATCAACTGGCAGTTCATGCCGACCAAGAGTTTCGAACCCGAGGATTTCGCCGCCTTTCTCTCGCTGCTGCCGCGGGATTGCGACGGCATCACGCTCCGCCATGCGGTCGAGGTGCGCCACCCGAGTTTCGCCTGTCCCGAATTCGTCGCGCTCGCCCGCCGCCACGGCGTTGCCGTGATCACGGCCGGCGACAGTCCCTATCCCCAGATCGCCGACCCGACGGCCCCCTTCGCCTATCTCCGCATCATGGGCACGACCGAAATGGCCGGCGGCTACGACGCGGCGGCCATCGCCCGCTGGGCGGCCCGCGCCCGCGACCTCGCCGAAGGCCGTGTGCCCGAAGACCTCGCCTGCGCCGGGGTGCCCCAGCCGCCGGGACCGCCCCGCGACGTCTTCCTCTTCGTCATCGGCGGCTTCAAGGAGGCCAATCCGGCCGCGGCCCGGGCTTTGATCGCGGCCTGCGCATGACCGGCGACCTTTTCGCCCCCCTGACACACCCGGAGGCCGGGACGGAAACGATCGCGCCGGGCGCCGTCCTGCTGCGCGGCTTCGCTTGTGCCGAAGCGCCCGCGCTGCTGTCCGGGATCGAGGCGGTCGCGGCGGCAGCGCCCTTTCGTCACATGGTAACGCCGGGCGGCCAGACGATGTCGGTCGCCATGACCTGTTGCGGTTCGCTCGGCTGGGTCACGGATCGCCGCGGCTACCGCTACCAGGCGACCGACCCGGCGAGCGGCGCGCCCTGGCCCAGCCTGCCGCCGGCCTTCGCCGCCGTCGCCACGGCCGCAGCGGAAGCTGGCGGCTACCCCGGTTTCGCCCCCGACGCCTGCCTGATCAACCGCTATGCCCCAGGCGCCCGCATGGGCCTGCACCAGGACCGCGACGAACAGGATTTCACGCAACCCATCGTCTCTGTCTCGCTGGGTCTGCCGGCCGTCTTCCTGTTCGGCGGGCCGAAACGGAACGATCCGGCGCGCCGCATTCCCCTGGTCCAGGGCGACGTCGTGGTCTGGGGCGGCCCGTCGCGCCTGTTCTTCCACGGCGTCGCGCCGCTTAGGGCCGGCCACCATCCGGCGGCGGACCCGCTCAGGTACAATCTTACCTTCCGGCGGGCTGGCTTATCCTGTCCCTCATGACATTGAGGCTCAATCGATCCACGTTCGAAATCGGGAACGGCTGGCTGCGCGTTATCGGCGGCGCTCCATTCCCTTTGTAGCGGAACCTTTGGTCCGGCTGATGTGAGCCCAGAAAACTGGATCGTTTGAAGTTAGAGTTTTTCCGGTCTGTTATCTCTTATACCAGTTCCATGAATGGCTGACTCGTGAGGGATTCCCGGCGGGGTCGAAATCTGATTCAAGGGAGGCATGGCGGTAGTGGAGGTGCCATGCGAGGCCTTCGGATCAGGGGCGACCTCTCGGCGTCAGAGCTGCGGGGATATGCCCGTCGGGAGAAAGGCCCGCGGGTTGCACGGCGGATGCTGGCGATCGCGAACGCATTGGACGGCATGAGCCGGGCGTTGTCGGCGCGTCTCGCCGGAATGGATCGGCAAGCCCGCGAGTGATACTGAAGATCACTCGGACGCCGCATAGTGTGAAGTATGGCTACTACACTGACACGCCGGGTGGGTCACGCGGAGGAAATTGGTGGTCAGGGCGAAGTAGTGCTTTCACAATGATATGCTAAGCGGCTCACAGCAGCGAAATTAAGTTTCCAGGGTACTTTATGTATGTCATTCCCTGACAAGCTAGTTGAGTCTGCATGCTTGTTGAAACCTGCAGCCAAGCACAGGGCCCCACTGCTGTCGCAATGCTTGTTCCGGCAGTTGTTCCAAAATTTTTCCCAATCTAACAGAAATTCGGAATCCAACGACGTCCCCCATATTCATGCACGATGAATGCGGTGGTACTTCCGCCACGACCAGAACCTCGGCCCCATCTGCTGCCCACCCCACAACGGCCACGTTTAGGTCTTCGCGTTCACGGCACTGAGGGAGATCGGCGGATGCTGCTCGAGCCAAGGATGATACATCGAGTGATGCGAAAGGAGGCGCATGGTCCAATCTGTAGACAACAGAATCCCAGGTACCCACCGTTCCACCGTCGCTCGCATTTATCGCGAAACTTTTTGAATTAGGAGCCCAAATCACTTCCCAAAGCGGCGCAGTTGCCAATATAGGCAGAGCGTCTACCTTACCGTTGACGTCAACCAGCTGAAGGCCATTGGCGGTTCCACGAACCGCATACCCACCGTCCGGGGCAACAACATCCGCCGTGGCACCATCGACAACCTGAGGAATCCGCCCCTTCTCACTCCAAATTCCAATTTGCCTGCCATCACTTGCGCTAGAGGGGCCTGCCAACGTGGCCACAGCACAAAGTTCGAATAAGGCGATTACTAGAGAAGTTATTTTGAGCGGTGTCGTCATGGCGGACAACTCCAGTCGTCTGGTACGCCGGTAATAGTGATAGGAACTGTTTGTCGACCAGAATTTAGTGCACTTTGTAATGTTTCAAATCTATAAATATCAAACCTTGTCACTCTGCTATTCCGAATATTCCGATCTCCGATATCCCCTATCGTGAATGTGGTGCCAGGAGTACGACCAACAAGGCCCGGCGCACTGACCTGACCCCGGTGCTTCATCCAGCTGGAAGCAGAGATCCGTGGTTAGAATTCCGCATGTTGGAGATTGAAGCAACGGGAGGGGCATGCCCCTCCGTTGCTTGCGTAGGCCGGCGGCATAGGCCGCCGGCGTCTCGTAGCCGAGCGAGGAATGCGGCCGCTCGGTATTGTAATCCTCGATCCAGTCGGCGACGACCGCGC